>JAFGFI010000233.1 GCA_016931185.1 Anaerolineae bacterium | reverse complement strand
CAGACGACACGCGACCGGAAGCGGTTGGCCTCGATCCGGGGTATGGTGCCCGATCCATACGCGTTGCCCCGAGGTTGTCACTTCCATCCCCGGTGTGACAGGATGATGCCGGGTATCTGTGACCGGCAAGACCCGCAGATGGTTGAAGTGGAACCGGGCCACAAGGTACGCTGTTTGCTGTACAATGGCAAATAGGACGTCAAACGTCAAAAATAGGTTAACCATTGACGTTTGACGTTTGACGTTTGACAGATCTACAAATTCCGGCACAATTGGGATAGGAGGTGAGCTCGTAATAAAACCACATCGAAAACTATTTATATGCAGGTAAGTTTGTCCATTTCCTATGCAATTCACAAGGAGGAAAATACTTATGAAACGAGAACGCGAATTAACCCGGCGTGAGTTTATCCGCCTTTCAACCTTGACAACTGCGGGTGTTATGGTCGCTGCGTGCGGTCAGAAGGCTACAGAGGTGCCCCCGGCAGAAACCCAGGCTCCAGAAAAAACTACAGAACCCGAGAAGACCACAGAAGCGGAACCCGAACCCACCAGTAAGTACAGTGAAGCTCCGGCCCTGGCAGCGTTGGTAGAAAAAGGTGAACTTCCCCCCGTAGATGAACGGCTTCCCATTGAACCGGTAGTTCATACCCCTGTAGAAGAAGTCGGTGTATATGGCGGGACCTGGCACCGGGCTGCGGTCGGTGCAGCCGATGTACAATTGCCGGCACGGCTGTCCTACGAAAACTGGATTCGCTGGGATGCAAATGGCGCGACGATGGTGCCTAACATGATGAAATCCTGGGACATTTCCGACGATGGCACGGTTTTCACTTTCTACATGCGCCAGGGAATGAAATGGTCGGATGGGGAACCGTTTAACGTGGAGGACATTCTGTTCCTCTTCAATGACCATTGGGGAAACGAAGAGATCAGTCCCAATGGAATGTCTTCATGGTTGAAGGTAAGCGGTGAGCCGGCCAAGATTGAAAAAGTAGATGATTACACCTTCCGCCTCACTTTTGCCGGGCCAAACGGTCTGTTTATGACACTGCTGGCCTCATCCAACGGTCTGTATATGTTCCGTTGTGCGCACTATCTCAAGCAATTCCACGTACATTATACCGACAAGGCAAAACTGGAAACAGATGCCAAAGCTGCCGGTTTTGAATTTTGGTACCAGTATTACAATAATATGGGCGGCGATCTCGGCCGGACCAGGGATGAACTCGATCTTCCCACCATCTTCGCCTGGAAGGCTAAAGTTGTCGCGCCCACCTCACCAACAGTTCTAGAACGCAACCCGTACTATTGGAAGGTAGATACAGCCGGCAATCAACTTCCCTATATTGACATCATTGAGCACCAACTGGTCGAGGATGCCGAAGTGTTGAACCTCAAAGCCATCGCCGGCGAGCTGGATATGCAGTTGCGCCACATCAACTTTGCCAATTTCCCACTGTTCCAGGATAGTAAAGAGCAGGGCGACTACCGGATATTGCAATGGATACGCGGGTACATCACCGATGCAGTCATTGCACCTAACGTGACCCACAAAGATCCTGTGATGCGCGAAATCCTGGGTGACAAGCGCTTCCGCTGGGCACTCTCTCACGGCATCAATCGCGAGGAAATCATTGAATCCGTGTACCTGGGCATGACCGAGCCAAACCAGGTTTCGCCACTTTCATCCTCACCCTTCTACTGGGAAGAGCAAGCGAAGAATCGCCTGGAGTATGACGTAGATGCTGCAAACGCACTGCTTGACGAAATGGGATTGACCGAAAAAGATGCGGATGGATATCGCATGCGTCCGGACGGCAAGCGACTCACCATCAATTACGAATACGCGCCCATCTTTGGTTCATGGGGCGACATCGGCGAGTTGTTAACCGCGCAGTGGAAGCCGTTGGGCATCGAACTGACGGTAACACAGGAAGAACGTACCCTATTCTATGAACGCAAGCAAGCCAATGAACATGATATGGGCGTCTGGACGGGCAATGGCGAGTTCAACCCCTTGATCGGACCCCGCTGGTTCTTGCCGGAAAACAATGAATCCGTTCATTGTGTTCCTTACGCGGACTGGTTCAACAGCAATGGCAAAGAAGGCGAAGAACCGCCCGCCGGCAGTGACATCCGCAAGACCCGTGAAATTTACGAGGAAATCAAGATCACGGTGAATCCGGATAGACAAAAGGAACTCTGGCGTGAAATTCTGGAGTTGAACAAAGAGAACCTCTGGGTGCTGGGTATCTCCACCGCGCCGCCGGAATTGGTCGTTGTCAAGAATAACTTCCGCAATGTGCCGGACGTCGCCGTGAGCGACTGGAACCTGTTGACGCCGGGCGCGACCGCACCGGAGCAATATTTCATCAAGAGCTAAACGCAATTCACGACGAAATGTGTTGTGCTGCGGCATCAATACCGCAGCACAACACATTTTCCAGTGAGTACTCACCATAATAAATAATAGAGGTGCGTCGCACTTCGGGAAGTGCAACGCACCTATGGTCGGAGGAGGAGCTTATGCTAAGTTACATTCTGCGCCGGGTCGTGATGTTGATTCCCACGCTCATCGGCATCACGATAGTCGCTTTTGTCGTGATTGAGTTGCCGCCCGGTGATTATCTGACCGCTCATGTGATGAACCTGGCGGCCGGTGGTGACGTCGTAGACCAGGAACAACTCGAGGCACTCAAGCGGCAATATGGCCTGGACTTGCCCCTACATCTGCGTTATGTCCATTGGATAGGCAATATACTACGCGGCGATTTTGGTCGCTCTTTTGAGTGGAACAAACCAGTCTCGGAGCTGATCTGGGAACGGCTAGCGATGACATTGATGATTACCACCACGACACTCGCTTTTACCTGGGTGGTCGGGTTTGCCATCGGCACATATTCCGCGACACACCAGTACTCATTTTTAGATTATCTCTTTACCAGTCTGGGGTTTATTGGTTTAGGGACACCGGATTTTATGATCGCGCTGGTTCTGTTGTGGGTCGCATTTTCTGCGTTTGGTGTGAATCTCAGCGGCCTGTTTTCCCAGGAGTTTCAATCAGCACCCTGGGGTATAGCAAAGTTTATAGATATGCTTAAGCATTTGTGGGTTCCCTTGATCATTTTAGGGACAGGAGGAACAGCGAGTATGGCGCGAACTATGCGCGCTAACCTGCTAGATGAATTGCAGAAACCCTATGTAGAGACCGGACGCGCCAAAGGATTAAAAGAATGGCGCTTGATCTTCAAGTATCCGGTGCGAGTAGCACTGAACCCCTTTATCAGCACAGCCGGATGGGCGCTTCCAGGTTTAATTTCTGGAGCAACGATTGTTTCCGTAGTGTTAGGACTGCCGACGGCCGGCCCGTTATTATTGAAAGCGTTAATGGGACAGGATATGTACCTCGCGGCCAGCTTCTTATTGTTATTAAGCGTATTGACGATCATTGGTACCTTGATCTCAGACATTATGCTTGCCTTTATCGATCCCCGCATTCGTTACGGATCGCGCTGATATATCAACGGAGAAAACAATGAATTCGCAAGACAATGTCCCAACTACAAACCATAATGAGACCCAACCTCTGCCGGAACCTTCATCTCCTGCCGCCCCCAATACAATGTTGGTCGAAACCGGAGTAAGCGAAGTATCACTAAAAGAAGAAGTCACGTCGAAAGAGGAACGTATTTATGTGGCCTCACAATGGCAACTTATGTGGTGGAAATTTCGCCGGCACAAGATGGCGCTGGTGAGTATCGTACTCTTATGTATCGTTTACTTTATCACGGTATTTTGTAATTTCCTCGCGCCCTACGATCCCCATCGCTACGATGTCAAGTATGCTTATGCCCCGCCACAATTGCCGCGCTTCATAGATAAAGAGGGTCTGCATTTTCCCCCCTACGTCTATGGATTGAAGGGGGAGCGGGATATGGAAACACTGCGCATCGTTTTTACGTTGGATGAAACGACGAAGCTGCCGCTCAAATTCTTTATCCATGGCGATCCATACAAGTTCTGGGGATTATGGCCCACAGACGTACACCTGGTAGGACTTCAAAGTAATGACGAAACCGTCTTTATTCTAGGAGCGGACCGTCTAGGGCGGGACAATTTATCCCGCATCTTGGTGGGGACACGCATCTCCAGCACCATAGGCCTGGTCGGGGTGGCGATTAGCTTTGTACTTGGCATTGTGTTGGGGGGCATTTCCGGCTATTATGGCGGCGCCATCGATATGGTTATCCAGAGGTTAATCGAATTTATTCGCTCCATTCCGAGTATTCCACTATGGCTGGCGCTGAGCGCGGCAGTGCCAAAGGACTGGCCGGTTCTCAGAGTATATTTTATGATTACCATCATACTCTCGTTGATTGGCTGGACGGGGCTGGCAAGAGTAGTCCGGGGGCGATTCTTAGCGCTGCGTCAGGAGGATTTTGTATTGGCAGCCCGATTGGCGGGTTCTTCAGAATTCCGTGTGATTATACGCCATATGGTCCCCTCGTTTTTCAGCCATATTATTGCTTCAATTACCCTTGCCATTCCGGGAATGATTTTGAGTGAAACCAGTCTGAGCTACCTGGGATTGGGAATTCGCCCTCCTGCTATCAGTTGGGGGGTGCTGCTCCAGGAAGCCCAGAACTTGCGGGCCATAGCGATGGCGCCCTGGTTACTTATTCCCGGTTTATTTGTCGTAATCACAGTGTTAGCCTATAACTTTGTGGGTGACGGGCTGCGGGACGCGGCAGACCCCTATGCCCGGTAGTCTGAACAGGAGTATACCCAGTGGAAACGAAAGACCTACTCGTTG
>JAFGFI010000232.1 GCA_016931185.1 Anaerolineae bacterium | reverse complement strand
GTAATGACACAGGAATCTTGCGCCCCTGCCTCCACCACGCGCGGAAACCCGCTACATTCACCGACCAGATTGCCAAAGACATCGTCGGTCAAATCGGCCCACGTCAACGACACATTGCCCGTGTTTGTTATCTCATAACTGAAGGCCAGGGTATCCCCTGCCTGTACCTGTACTGCCTCCACCAGCGTATCCGCTGCCATACCGTTAATGAACTTCTCAAAGCTATAGCCCGGCTCCGGTAATTCAACCGTCAGATACCATGCAGGATCAGTTAACTCACCTAAATCCATAATCGTCGCATATCCAATATTCTGTACTCCATTTGGAGCATCCTCGGCCACACGTGAAATTTCACAAGAATCACTTTCACCCGCAGGGATCGCGCGTGGGAAGTCACCACATTCCTCGGTCAAAACACCAAACACATCATCTGTCAATTCCGTCCATATCAGTGGAGATACCCCTATATTCGTAACTTCATATTTAAATACCAGGAGGGTACCGGCATCAACTTCTAGCGCATCGGACAAAGCATCTGCGGGAACATCATTGATAAATTTCTCAAAACTTGCCTCAGGCTGAATAATCCCCAAATAATACGCCTGATTTTCATCACTAACTTCAATAATGCAATCCTCACCCTGCTGCGTAGCACACATATCAGCATATCCAACAACAACTGCTGTATTCTCATGCTGCCCCACTATTGTCTCAAACGGCCCAATAGTACATACAAAAGATGCATAGGGATCCATCGTATCAGGAATGTTACATTGATTCGCTATTGCATTATCAAAGCCTGTATCATATAAGCTGATGTCCGATAAAGGAATCTCGCTCTCATTCGTCACAAGAAATCTGAACCACACAAATTCATTTCCTGCGACAACCACAGGCCCTTCTGGCATATCCGCGTCATACCATGTCATCTCCCCATCCACCGCCACTTGTTTCTGAATACTAATCGTCGGAAGATAAGGAGAAGAACTCATTTTGACCGGACTTTCTATACCCCAATACCCATCCATAGCAGAAGAAATTTGTATTGGGAAAAAACCTAACAGCACGGATAAAAGTGTAACGAATGTAAATAGTTTTGTTGACTTCATCGAATATTATCCCCCTTTTACATTCTACTTAGAAGGTATTCTTCAAGTTTGATATACAACAATTGACATAATACACCTATTATTAAAAACTATAATATTAGAATAGAGTATAAACCTGGTCGAAAAAAGCCTTAAAAATTATTAAATCAGAACACAAAACATGCAAAAACATCAATGGCGAACAAAAAAATAAATTAGAACTTCGCAAATCCCATTTCAAGTGGCCTTAATTTTAAAATTCCGATTTCTATTGACATACACTCAAGATCTCAGTAGAATACAATAAACATATCAAAGGGGATTAACTATGAAAATAACCTGTGTGCTAAATGGCAAACAGCAAACTTTAGAAACACATCCACGGGAAACGCTTTTCCACTTGCTGCGTCGATATGGTATCTACAGTATCAAATTCGGCAGTGAAGATGGAACTGATGGTTATAGTACGGTACTTCTCAATGGTAAACCCCGCAATGCTATTATCACCCTCGCGGGACAGGCAGATGGCGCGGAAATTCTCACTGTGGAAGGGATAAGTGGCCACCAACGCCCCGGCTGGAATCAGAAAGAGGCATGGCATCCACTACAACACGCCTTTATTGAAACTGGCGCGATCCAAAGTGGCTATGATACTCCCGCGCTCATTCTGGCGGCGAAAGCCCTGCTGGACCACAATCCGAATCCTACAGAGATAGAAATTCGCGACGCTATCAGTGGGATTCTTTCACGAGAGACGGGATACGTCAAACCCGTGCTTGCCATTATGCGCGCAGCCGCGTATCTGCGTGGTGAAGATCCCGGTCCCCTGGAGGGTGGGCCAGGCAACGAAATGTTTAAAATACCTGATGGACTGCTGCCACGGAAATCTGCCACCGGGTCTGGGAATTCAGAGCCACTGGAATTAGGTGGGGGAGGAAATACACAAACCCGTGTCAAAGTTCAGCCTAAAGTATTTGTTACCGCCGAAGCTGAAAAACTCACTGTGGTTGGCAAGCCACTCCCCAAAGTAGATGCGCCTAAGTTAGCCCAGGGGAAACCAGCCTTTGTTGCCGACTTTGAGCGACCGGGAATGCTTTACGCCAAAATTCTCCACAGTCCTCATGCCCACGCACGCATTACGGCTATAGATATGCAGCAAGCAGAAGCTTTGCCCGGCGTGCGCGCAGTACTTTGCTACAAGAATGTACCGCGCGTGGTCTACTCGACTGCCGGGCAGTCCTATCCCATTCCCGGCCCGCAAGATTACGTCAGTTTTGACAACAAAGTCCGTTATGTCGGAGATCGAGTTGCCGCGGTCGCTGCCGATACGCCAGAAATTGCAACACAGGCTCTGGAACTCATTCAAGTCACCTATGAAGTATTACCTCCCGTCCTCAATCTGGATGCCGCAATGGCAGAAGGAGCCCCTATCATCCATGACCAGGAAGACTACATCCCCTTTGGGGAAAGCAATCCTACCCAAAACCTGGTCGCCAAAGTTACTATTGACATAGGAGATGTAGACACTGCGTGTGAAAACGCCGATCGGGTCTTTGAAACGCAAGTCGAGACACAGAAGATGAAGCACGTACCCCTAGAACCGTGGGTTTGTATGACCTACTGGGATGAGGATGACCGGTTGGTCATTATGACGTCCACTCAGGTTCCCTATCACGTTCGTCGTATCCTGGCCCCGGTGCTTGGGTTAAGTGAGGGACAGATTCGGGTCATCAAACCCCGCATCGGTGCAGCCTTCGGCAACAAACAAGAAATCTATGAGGATATACCCGCGCACCTCACCATCGCCACCGGACGCCCCGTCTTATTGGAACTCACCCGCGAGGAACAATTCATCTACACTGTTACCCGTCACCCGATGCGCGTAAAATTCCGAGTGGGTGTGAATAACGATGGAACATTGGTTGCCCAGGATATGCGCGCGTGGAGTGACACGGGCGCGTATGGCGGGCATGGCCTGACCGTACTCGGTAACACCGGGCATAAAACGTTGCCCCTTTACAACACCCCCAACGTGCGTTTCTGGGGTGAGACTTATTATACGACGCGTCCACGCGCAGGGGCCTATCGCGGTTACGGAGTGACACAAGGCGTGATCGCAACTGAAACCCTGATCACTGAGGTCGCGGCTGCACTAGAGATAGATCCCCTCACTTTTCGCCTTAAAAATATCGTCGCGCCCCACACCGAAAATATTATGAGCAAGGCTTGGAGCGAAGGACGCGAAGCGCGTGGAGAAATGATCGAGACCAACGCACTGCACGAAGCCGCAACACAAGGGGCCGCTGCCATCGGTTGGTATGATAAATTCGGCAACCCCGATTGGCATACCGTGCCAGGTCGACCACATCTGCGGCGTGGCATTGGAATTGCTTTCCTAATGCAGGGTTCCGGCATACCCAACCTGGATATGGCCGCTGCCAGCATCAAGATGAACGACGACGGCTCCTTTAATTTAATGATAGGGGCTACCGATCTGGGAACGGGTTCGGATACCGTACTCAGTCAGATCGCGGCAGAAGTTCTGGGATGTACATTAGACGCGCTTATTGTACGCTCTTCTGATACCGACATTACACCCTTTGACAAGGGGGCGTATGCATCCAGCACAACCTATATCAGTGGAGGGGCAGTGGCACGCGCGGCAGAAGATGTCGCCCACCAGATCAAGGCCGTTGCTTCCGAAATGAGTGGTATCCCGGCAGATGAGATTACTCTCTACGACAATCACGCCTGGCTAGTTCCAATCCCCACCGATCCTGAAATGCGCGATTCGCAATTTATTATGCGCCATTCTCTCTCCTTCCGCGATATTGCCCTCTACAGTTTGCACCAACAGGATCAGCACCAAATTATGGGCCATGCCTCATTCCGCAGCCCGGTCAGCCCGCCGCCCTTTGCAGCACAATTTGCCGAGGTCACAGTAGACATCGAAACCGGTCAAGTTACCGCCGACCGGTTGCTAATCGCGCTGGATTCCGGGCAGATTGTGAATCCCCTCACCGCCAGCGGGCAAGCTGAAGGGGGAATGTTGCAGGCCCTCGGCTATGGCCTGACCGAAGAGTTGATTTACGATGACCTGGGACGCACGCTCAACCCACGTCTCGACGATTATCGCGTCTTCCGCGCTGATGAATCGCCCACGATGGAAACCATCTTCGTCGAAACCTTCGAGCCAAGCCACCCGTTGGGTGTCAAATCTGTCTCCGAGATCGTCGTCAACGGCGTCGCGCCTGCGATCCTCAATGCCATCTATAATGCCACCGGGGTTATGATGAAAGAAGTTCCCGTCACCCCGGAACGGTTGTGGCGGGCATTACAGAATCGAGGGTACGACATATAATCTTTCAATCTTTTATACGGAGATATAGATGCCCCAGATTCAAGAGTCAACCCTCATCAAAGATGTCCAAATTGTGACCCTCCACCCCTTCGTCGACGAACGGGGCCGGTTTATGGAGGTATTTCGCAGAGAATGGTTTCCCCAGCGCCGTTGGGAGATCATCCAGAACAACCGCTCTGATTCGAAGGTTGGAGTACTGCGGGGCCTACATTATCACTTTCACCAGGTTGATTACTGGTATGTGGTCAATGGCACGATACGAGCAGGCCTGGCCGATATCCGCCCCGATTCACCCACTTACGGCGCGACGCAAGCCATCGAGATGGGAGAAGAGCATCAACTGGGTATTTTTATTCCCGTCGGCGTGGCGCACGGCTTTGTCACACTCACCGATGCCACGCTGACCTACATTGTAGACAATTACTACGATGGGGCAGATGAACATGGTATTGCATGGAACGATCCTGATCTAGCGCTGCCGTGGGGGGTGGAGACACCTACTGTTTCCCCTAGAGACGCAGCCAATCTATTTCTGAAAGATATTCCCATCGAAAAACTACCAAAACGAAGCTAAAATATCCATGTTGCGACTCTCCCACGCTATGTTATGATAGCGCGAATATATCCACCAAGGAAAAGGAAAGGAGAACAAAACATGGACTGGGAAAAATATAACCTACCTATGGACGCTCGCGAGATCGTCAGCTCGTGCCCCAGTCTAACCATTGCCAGCACGATCAACGAACTTGTGAATTTATCGTGTGGCGGGTTGGGGAGCAATCAATTTGAGGTCACGTATACGATACCTGAGCGAGGTGAGGTTATCGAAGCGGTTGTTGCTCGCGTGCGTAATGGGGTATCTGTAAATTATCCGGAACCCTATATGCGGCGGCGCGATCCAGATTGTTTGGTGATCGCGGATAAACGTCCTACCGATAAACCTACATTTAAGGAGCGTTTCGGCGAAGAGTTCACGGTTATGCGTAAAACCACCTTCGCCTGGCTTAAAGAGCAGCCCCTGGCAATGTTTGGCTTCATCTCAGGACAAAAAGATATGGGGGTAGACACAGTCGCCATTGTCCCGGCTAATGCGGGATTCTTCGCCCTGGGTTTGGCGTTGCTCCAGGGCATCATTCCTCAAGAGGAAATTCCCGAGGATTTCAATCCGCAGGGTATCATCTACGTTGCGCCACCCTTTCGGCATACACACTTTGAGGGGAAACAAGTCGTTGTGCATAACCGGATGGATGGCTTACACGAGATGTTCTCTTATAATCTCTACCCAGGCCCCAGCGCCAAAAAGGGGGTGTATGGGATGTTGCTCACACTTGGTGAACAGGAAGGATGGACTACTACCCATTGTTCCGTCGTGCAAGTCGTCACCCCCTACGATAATACAACAACCTTTATGCACGAAGCCGCCAGTGGGGGGGGCAAGAGTGAGATGTTAGAACAGATTCACCGCGAGACAGATGGACGTGTCCTGCTAGGAGAAAACATCCTGACAGGAGAACAACGCTATCTGGAAATTCCACGTGCTTGCCGCCTCTACCCGGTCGCCGACGATATGGCTCTATGCCATCCCTCCCTCCAAACCGAGGCCGGTAAATTAGCCGTTACCGACGCTGAAGACGCATGGTTTTTGCGCGTCAATCACATTGACCATTACGGGACCGATGTTCACCTGGAGCGCTTGACCGCAGAACCTCCGGTTCCGCTGCTCTTTTTAAATCTCCATGCCGTCCCCGGCGGTCGCGCTTTGATTTGGGAACACGTCGAAGATGCACTAGGCAAACCGTGCCCGAATCCCAGGGTCGTCATCCCGCGCCGTATTTTCCCAAACATCACTTACGACCCGGTGCATATAGACATTCGCAGCTTTGGTGTGCGCACGCCTCCCTGTACCGAGGAGAACCCATCGTATGGCATCATTGGACTATTTCATATTATGCCACCGGCCCTGGCCTGGCTATGGCGACTCGTTGCCCCGCGTGGGCATGCCAGTCCAAGCATCGTGGATTCCAGCGGTATGCAAATGCAGAGCGAGGGAGTGGGATCCTATTGGCCTTTTGCCACCGGGAAGCGCGTAGATCAGGCTAACCTACTGCTAGAACAATTTAGAAATAATCTCCGTACTAATTACATCTTGTGTCCCAACCAATATATCGGCGCGTGGCGCGTCGGATTTGTATCAGAATGGGTAGCGCGAGAATATCTGGCCCGGCGGGGCGGCGTACGGTTCAAACCGGATCAAATCCGTCCGGCCCGTAGCCCGCTGCTCGGCTATGCGCTGCATGAATTACACGTCGAAGGACGACAGGTTTCGCGTTGGTTCCTCCAAGTAGATACCCAACCCGAAGTAGGAGAAAACGGCTATGACCAGGGAGCAAAAATCCTGTATAACTTTTTCTGCCGGTGTCTGGCCGACTTTAACACGCCTGCGCTTACACCATTGGGACGCCAGATCATCGAATGTTGTCTGGATAATGGAACCATCCAAGACTACGAACAACTGATACCCCAGATAGAAGAGGGGATGCGCATAGAAACGCTCCATCCCTCAAAAATCACACATTTCTAACCATTGCACCCAACACAAACCCGGTTTTATAAGTCACGTCTGCGTGACCTAAAACCGGGTTTATAGGGTCTCCACCAACATCCAGTTACTAAAAATCCAGTTCCTTGAACTCGCCAGTCTCCATAAAAATAATGCGTTCGCTAATATTGGTAGCTCGATCTCCAATGCGCTCAAGTCCGTGTGCTACCCATAGCAAGTAGGTGGCTCGCTGAATATTGCGGGGGTCTTCTATCATATATGTTAATAATTCGCGTAATATTTGATCGTAAAGCTGATCAATTTCGTCATCTCGGGCCGCAATCTGCTTCGCGAGTTCCAGATCGCCATCGATAAATGCCTGGATACTATCCCGCAGCATAGATTTGGCAATCTCCGCCATACGAGGCACATCAATCAAAGGTTTAAGCAAAGGCTGATCGCTCATACGCATCACCAACGTCGCAATTCCAGAGGCATGATCGGCCATCCGCTCAACTTCTACCGCAATATGGGTCGCAGCAAAGATCGTCCGAAGATCACTGGCCATCGGCTGTTGCGTGGCGATAGTAGTCACACATAACTTCTCAACTTTATAACGCAATTTATTAATCTTCTCATCATCATCAATGATCCGTTGCGCCAATTGGTCATCCCGATTTTTTAACGCCTCTATCGCGCGATCAATCGCCACTTCTGTCAAATGCTCCATCTCAAGCAGATGTTCTTGTATTTTTTGCAGATCTTTATCTAATAAACTGCGAATTTTCATTACCCCTCCTTTATTTTTCAATATCCAATCCGTTACCCCACCCGGCCACGAATATAGTCCTCTGTCTTTTGTTTTTCCGGGCGCGTGAACAATTTTTTGGTGCCGGCGTGTTCAACCAGTTCTCCTAGCCAAAAAAATGCCGTTTTATCCGAAACCCGGGCCGCTTGCTGCATATTATGGGTCACAACCACAATCGTGTATTCCTTACGTAACTCACGCATCAATGCTTCCACCCGCAATGTCGCTATCGGATCCAGCGCCGAGCATGGTTCATCCATCAAGATCACCTCAGGCTTAACAGATAAAGTCCGCGCGATACACAGACGTTGCTGCTGACCTAATGACAGACTCAGTGCAGGAATTGACGTATCTCCCTTGATCTCATCCCACAAATCCACCCGCTCCAGGAGTTGACGCACCCATGCCGTCAACACTTCCCCACGCGCTAATCCCAACGACCGCGGTCCCATTGCCACATTGCTGAAAATTGACTGGGGAAAAGGGTTCGGTTTCTGAAAGACCAACCCCACCCGACGGCGCAACTCAACCACATCTGTAACCGGAGCATAGATATTTTCTTTATCCAATAACACCCGGCCTTCCACGCGCGTCCCGTGAATTTCATCATTCATCCGGTTTAAACAACGCAAAAATGTGGACTTGCCGCACCCCGAAGGCCCGATAAAGGCCGTAATCTCGCGCGACATAATATTCAGGTTGATATCAAAAAGCGCTTGGGTCTCACCGTAAAAAAAGTTCAGATGCTTAATCTGGAGTATTCGTTTCTTCTTCCCTTTTTGCTTTTTGGGATGGTCCATAGGTCTCCTGCTTTCTCTTAAAACATTTGGTTTTTTAAAGAAGAACCAAATGTCTATGAATTCTGACAAGTATAGCCAACGTCTTACGGAAGTCAACGCGTCCTATCCTAAATAGGAAATGACATGATTGTTTTATTATCAGAAAGCAGTATAATTTTTTAATCGTGCGATACAGAATATATATTATCACTTTCATTATAATATCAGTGGCGTGGGTGTTGACAGGTTGCCGGCAGTCCAGTGCAACAGCCAGTACAGAAACGACCACAGTGACCATTGAAAATAAAGGTTCAGATACGATTGTGAACCTTGCTTTGGCGTGGGCCGAACGATACCAAAAAATAGAGCCTAATGTGCGCATTGCGGTCACCGGCGGCGGCTCAGGCACAGGGATTGCCGCCTTAGTTAACGGCACAGTAGATATTGCAAATGCCTCTCGCCAGATCAAATCAGAGGAACTCGAAGCAGCACAAGCCAATGGCATCGAACCCCAAGAATTTGTTATTTCGCGCGATGCTATCGCCATTATCGTCCACCCTAGCAATCCCGTGGACTATTTAACACTCCAACAAATCTCGGATATCTTCAGCGGCAAGATCACCCATTGGAAAGACGTTGGGGGTGAAGACCGCCCTATTGTGTTGCTCTCCCGCGAAACCAATTCCGGTACACACGTTTACTTTCTCGAGGAAGTCATCCGCCTGGGTGACGAAGATAATGAAACACTCTTTTCCCCAGACACATTACTCTTGCCTTCTTCCGAGGGAATTGGCACAGAGGTACGTCAAAATCCCAATGCGATTGGCTACGACGGTCTGGGCTACGTTACCGATGATATGAAAACCATCTCCGTCAGCCGCGATCCCGAAGGTCCATTTTGGCCCCCTACTGTAGATACGGTAAATTCCGGGCAGTATCCTATCGCGCGTGAACTCTATATGTACACTGCGGGCGAACCCTCGGCACACATTAAAACGTATTTGGAATGGATTTTAGGGCCAGAAGCTCAACAAATCGTGCTAGACCTGGGATTTGTACCCGTGGCAGCCGAATAGTAAACCACAATGAATAAACAAAAAGCAGCCTCCTTGACCGAATTTTTAATCGAACGTGCGATTCAAACCACCGGTATATCAGCTATCGCACTCGTCGTTATGATCTTTCTTTTTTTAATCAAAGAAGGCGTACCGACATTCTTTGAGGTTCCTCTACTCAGTCTTTTTAGCACCCGCTGGTATCCCATCGAAGACTACTTTGGTCTGCTGCCGTTGATCGCCGGGTCACTTATCGTCACTATTGGCGCAACACTTATCGCGCTGCCGCTAGGATTAGCGACCGCGATCTTCATTGCCGAAATTGCACCTCAATGGGCGCGCGACATTCTTAAACCCTTTGTTGAAGTACTCGCGGGAATTCCATCCGTCGTGATCGGTTTTATGGGGATGCTCGTACTTACGCCGGCAATGCGCACCACGCTGAACATTCCCACCGGGCTAACCGCATTCACAGGTATCATTCTCCTGGCTTGGATGGCACTACCCACCGTTGTCAGTGTGGTCGAAGATGTACTCGACGCAGTGCCAACGACCTATCGTGATGCGGGCCTGGCATTGGGCATGACACAATGGCAAACAATTTGGCGCATCGTTGTGCCTGCCGGACGATCCGGCATCCTGACCGCCCTGATGTTGGGCGTGGGCCGGGCCATCGGGGAGACAATGACGGTAATGATGGTCACCGGCAATGCAGCCCGTATGCCGCGCGGCTTCAGCGATCTATTTATGCCTGTGCGCACCATGACGGCCACTATTGCCGCTGAAATGGGCGAAGTCGCTCAAGGAAGTGCGCACTACCATGTTCTTTTTGCCGTCGGCCTAACACTCTTCGTCATCACCTTCCTTGTCAATCTGGCTGCGGCCGCCGTTGTTTTCCGGCAGGTCAAGCGAAGCGAGCGAATATTGTCATGAAGCAAATTACACTGTCCCGACAGACCGCACAACGCATAGCCTTTATCCTGATCACATTGGCTGCAATCCTGGTCATTGTGCCTATTTTCCTTATCGTGGGCTATATTATCGCGCAAGGGGCCAGCGCCATCTCCTGGGAATTTATCACGGCGATGCCGCGTGATGGGATGAAAGCCGGCGGATTGCTTCCCGCTATCGTTGGTACATTGTTGCTCACTCTAGGCACCGGCGTTGTGGCCGTTCCCATTGGCATTGGCGCGTCCATCTATCTTTCAGAGTATGCGGGTGATAATACGCTCACCCGCGCGATCCGGATTGCCATCATTAACCTGGCAGGGATCCCTTCGGTAGTTTATGGGCTTTTCGGCCTCGGGCTTTTTGTCATTTTTATGAATTTCGGAACTTCTATTATCGCCGGTTCTCTCACCCTCGGCATTATGACCCTCCCGGTCATTATCAGTACTGCCGAAGAGGCCCTGCGGGCTGTGCCGCAATCCTTTCGCCTGGTAAGTACCAGTCTGGGGGGCACCCGCTGGCAAACTATCCGGCGGGTAGTATTACCCCAGGCTCTACCCGGCATTATTACCGGCGTTATTTTGGGGCTGGAACGCGCGGCAGGAGAAACTGCCCCCATCCTCTTTACTGTTGCCGCTTTTTTCCTTCCCCGCTTACCCCACTCGCTCTTTGATCAAACCATGGCATTACCCTATCACCTCTTCGTTATCAGCACCCAGGTGCCGGGAATGCCCATCCACATCCAATATGGGACAGCATTGGTGCTGCTTGTATTTGTGCTTTCGATGAATCTCCTGGCGACATTGATTCGCCGCTACTATCGCCGCCAACGGGTTTGGTAAATATGACGACACCGGAAGTCAAAATCCACGTTGAAGACCTAACCATCAGCTATTCTGATGGCACGGAGAGCTTGCGCAACGTCACCCTGGATATTTACGCCCATCAGATCAATGTGCTGTTCGGACCATCAGGCGGCGGGAAAAGTACCCTTTTGCGCACTCTCAACCGTCTCAATGATCTGGCCGACGTTGTCACACAAACCGGCAGTATCTTGTTGGATGGGGAAGACATCCTGGCTCCCAGTTACAATATCATCCGGCTCCGGCGTCGTGTAGGCATCGTCTTTGCACGTCCCGTTCCGCTCCCGATAAGTATTTATGCCAATATCACCTATGGGCTAGAACTGGCAGGGACCCGAGGACGAGCTGAACTTGATGAAGCGGTCGAGCGTTCGCTCAAACAAGCCGTCCTTTGGGATGAGGTGAAAGATCGCTTGAGCGATCCCGCGCACGCGCTCTCGGGAGGACAACAACAACGGTTGTGCCTGGCCCGTTCACTGGCACTCCAGCCGGAGGTCATTATGCTGGATGAACCAACATCGGGATTAGACCCAATCTCTACCGCTAAAGTTGAGCGCACCTTGCAGGAGATAAAAACTAACTACACCATCGTCCTGGTACCCCACAGCGTGCAACAGGCCGCGCGTACCGCCGACTGGGCCGCCTTTTTCTTACAAGGGGAATTGGTAGAATGGGGGAACAGCAGTCAGATCTTCACTACGCCCAAAGATCCCCGCACCGATGAATATATCACCGGGCGTTTTGGGTAAATCCACTTTATGCACTAACCAACTTGCCGTATAATTCCGGTCTTCGATCTCCTACCGTATCTAGCTCAAACTCGCCCGGACGTAACACAATGCGCTTCTCACGCGCTTTCATTGGCTCAATTTCCGCGTAACCCATCGCCGTATCCGCCTCGACTTCAACCAACACATTGCCACCGGGGTCCGTAATCTGGCTATGTCCGAAAAACCAAAACCCACTCTCTTCCCCACAACGATTACAGGCCATAACAAATACCCGGTTTTCCAATGCTCGCGTGCGGGTCACAAGCTGTGGCGCGTTCTGGGATCCATCAGGCCAATTGGTAGGCAACGCAATAATATCCGCACCCGACAGGGCCAACGAGCGCATCGCTTCCGGGAAGCGCAAATCATAGCAAATAACAATTCCCACCCGGCCGAGCGCCGTCTCCCACACCAAGAATCCAGAATCCCCAGGTGTAACAAAGCGATCTACACCCAAGAGCGGCAGATGGGCTTTGCGATACACCCCCACCAGTCCTTCCGGGCCTACCAGCACGGCAGAATTGTATACGTGCTGTGCATCCGCACCTCTTTCTAATAACCCGACGATAACATACGGGCCTTTATCATGTGCCCACTTTGCACAAGCCCGCGCCAGGACCTCGGTCGTGGAGCCGGGGATGGATTCCGCAGCAGCATAAGCAGTGGGCAAATCCCCAAACCCATATCCCGACGTTGCACACTCCGGGAACACTACCAACTGCGCGCCCTGAGTTACGGCTTCCTCAAACATCGCCAAAATGCACGCCAAATTCGTCTCATTCTGCGCCAACTTAGGATCCATCTGAGCCACTGCTACTTTTACAGTCATCTTTTCACCCCCCCCCACCTTGAAAATTGCAAGTTGGCAAATCGCAAATTGTAAAAACCCTTGAAAACTTAGTTTCGTCTTAAATTTTCATCCAACCGCTGGTGAACACTATAAACACCCCAGATTGACGTTTGACGCATCACGTTTCACGTTTTACATCTACAACTCAGGCGCACGCGGCTCATTGGAGAGCCGATCCCATTCTAACAATTCCGGCGAAGCATCAGGTTGACCGGCAGCGAAACGCACAAAATAGAGGCACAAGGCCCACTTAAAAGGATGTTGAATTAGAGCAGGGATCCAACTCCCGGTGTTGAACATCCACACCTGCTCCGAAGCCAACCATTCCCGGCGACCAATGTGTGAATGGCCTAAAATGACCGCGCGCAATGGGAAACGGGCTGCGTGGAAACGCTCAGCCAATTCCCGGGCCACGACCGGCATATAATCCAGCCGCAGGTCATTATTGGCAATGGTCGCCCACAAATGCCCCGTATTGAGCAATGCAAGTGACGCCAGCCACCACTGTACAGCTTTGCGCAACTTACCCGACCGCAGCATTGAGAATAAACCCCACGCTCCGGAGAGGAATCCCGCTACATTCAGAATTCCCAACATGCCCTGGTCCACCGCCATTCGTCCCCAAACTTGCCACGAAAACTGCGCGCGCGCGCGTGCCAACGTCTGAATAGCTTCCAGCAACGCTCTGGGCAATCCGTGATGCACATCAGGTAATATCATCGTCTCTTGAGATTGAGCCTGGAGTGCAGGTGCGCGCTGCGAGCGGCTCCGTTCCCGCTTGCCAATCCACCACCATGCCCGCATCAAATCTCTCGCGCGCGCCAGGAAGACGCGCGTGCCCCGCCAGGGATTGTCCGACAGCATCCACCCAAATACCCGCGTCGGAGGACGCACATTGTCGGCATAAGGGTAGCTATCTTCCAGTAAATTAAACACATAGCGTGTCATCAACATTCCCTGCGGCAGATCCAGCTCACCGGCATTATCCGCACACGTAGGATGCAAATAATTTAAAAAATGATTCGATGGTTCATATTGATTGCCGTGTTCAATGTAAACCTGAAAATGCGCATCGTAATAAAACCACGGCTCAAACTGAATCCGGGCATTCACATCCGCCTTACTCAAAGGAAACGCGTCGTCCGAGTATGCCGCATACGCCTTCACTACATAAAATCTGAAATCTGCCTGCACTTGAGGCCAATATAGCTCAGGGTCATGATTGCCCTTGATCAGGATGACGCGATGTCCCCGCGCCACAAACCAACCCAGCGCGGCAAAAAAAACTGGATGACCGCGGGCAATACACCCCAACTTCCAGCGCGCTTCTTGAGAAGATGTGCCAAGTCCGTATTTTTTCCGATCCCCCAGTTCATCATACAGCGCGACCTCACAAACACGCTGCAATTGCGATCCCTCTTTGGGTAAAGTCACTACTTGCTCAAAATCAAACGTATCACCGTTGAAAACCAGGCACCACGGTCGACCGGCATAACACGCCTGATCCTGTCGCTCATGATGATAACGCAAAAGTGCAAACAGCGCCTCATCATAGAAAAAATCTTCACGCGGAGAATATTGTGCTTGCTCTGGCAACCATCCTTCATTCAAATGTAGATCACTCACCACCAACAAATTCTCCGGCGCCACCATGTTCATTGCAATTTCTCCCCCCACGTTTGTAAAATTTGCCGCAATACAGCCTGAACCTCTGAAACAGGTAAGGAAGCATCCACCGTTATCCAGCGCTCCGGTTCCGCTGCAGCTAACGCGAGATACCCCTCCCGTACCCGCCGGTGAAACGCTAACGTCTCACGATCCAACCGGTTGAGTGCCTCCCCACTCTGAGCGCGCCGCTGCAAACCTATCTCCGGCGATACATCCAGATACAACGTTAAATCAGGCTTAAGCAACTGGGTCGCAAAGCGCGTGATCGCGCGCAGATCATCCAATGATAAGCCCCGTCCATACCCCTGGTAAGCAAACGTGCTGTCATAGTAACGATCACACAGCACCCACTTGCCCGCATCCAGAGCAGGGAGAATGAATTCCGCCACCAACTGCGCCCGCGACGCGGAATAGAGCAGGATTTCAGCCTGGGCCGACATCTCCGTGCGCGCGCAATCGTGCAGCAATGCGCGAATCTGCTCGCCGATGACTGTGCCCCCCGGCTCTCGCGTCACAATGACCGGGTATCCCTGCTCCACCAACCAGGGATATAACAGACGAAGTTGGGTTGTCTTACCACTCCCGTCCGGTCCTTCAAATGTCACAAAACGCCCACGGTCTGCAGGTATCTTCAAAGTTACAAACTCTCCATATCTATTTCTTCTTCTTCCTCTATCTCCCCCTTATGGAAAATCCGCACGCTGCGATACGGGTCTTTGCCGTAAGAACGGGACATCAAGTTGGCCGCGCGGGCCATCTCGTGTTGCTGCCGGCGAATAGAAGCGTGTTGCGGCGCCAGGTCTATCGCTTCCGCACCCTCCAACACGCGCTCAATCGCAATTTCAGTCTCTCCCATCGCTCGGGAGAAGGGATCTAACTCTTCCTCGGCAAGCTGAAACAGATCGCCCAAGAATGATTCCATCTGCGCCACTGTATTCGCCCGCAGTACATAAATAGGCAACCCACGTCGCTCGGCATCCGTAATAGACTTGGGCCGCTTGCGATAAAACTGCTTGGAGGTCAACAAAACATCCGCCAATCCCAACTGGTCCACAATGGTAACAGGCACACGCAAAGTCTGTGCCGCCCGCAACAAACGGTTACGAGCTACACCAAACGGATATATCCGCCGCATCTTGAGCTTGCGCCGGTCGCTCTCCCCCTGCGCCGGCTGCCAGGGTAACACCGGGCCGCCATCATCCTGCGAACGCGAGAGCGATTCCAACCGCTCTTTGAGTATTCTGCCGCTCTCATCACGATAGCGTAACTCATCCCGCAGGCTATTGCCGCGCAACAGTGCGTCCACAGCTTCCGCGACATCATCGTGAACCAACAGCCGCTGCCGATCCTGAATCTCCACCAAGATATCGAAAGTCGGAGGAGCGCGCCGCTCCAGAACCGTCTTCTGCGTTCCCCGGCGACGGGCCTCCTCATCAGAAAGTGTCACACTCTCAATTCCCCCCACCAAATCCGACAGTGTCGGATTCAGCAAGAGATTTTCCAATGAATTGCCGTGCGCCGTCGCGATCAACTGAACCCCACGCTCGGCAATTGTGCGCGCCGCGACTGCCTCCATTTCACGCCCGATCTCGTCAATAACAATGACCTCCGGGTTATGATTCTCCACGGCCTCGATCATCACTTCATGTTGTAAGCTGGGCATCGCTACCTGCATCCGGCGCGCGCGACCGATAGCCGGGTGAGGAATATCGCCATCGCCGGCAATCTCGTTCGACGTATCCACAATCACCACCCGTTTCTTGGTCGCCAGCACGCGCGCCGCCTCGCGTAACATCGTCGTCTTACCCACTGCCGGCCGCCCTAACAGCAGTACACTTTTCCCCGATTCGATCAGATCTTGAATAATCTCAATCGTACCATAAACCGCACGCCCCACCCTGCACGTCACACCCACGACCACTGCTTTACGATTGCGAATTGCCGAAATACGATGTAGTGTGCGCTCAATTCCGGCACGGTTATCTGCATCGAATTCCCCCACCCGCTTGACAACATACTTCAAATCCTCACGGGTAATCTCACGCTCCAGCAAGACCACTTCACTGTCCACATAACGGGCTGTGGGAACCCGCCCCAGGTCCAAAATGACCTCCAGCAAATCGTCGCGTCGTCCGATCTCATCGACTCTTTGCTGTACATCCATTGGCAAAATGTTTAAGATAGCTTCCAAATCATCTACTATCGTCTCTGTCAACTTATCCATAAACCCTAAATCCCACTTCGCGGTCAAACCGCCCTGAAGTCAGGTGAAGCACTACACTCAACCTGCCAGGATTCATTCTACCACGACACAACATAAGAGGGAAATGCCCCGAAATCTCCTTCCACTTGACGCTAACGGCCCTTGTGCTACAACCTCTATAAATGGAACCTATAACAAGTCGAAAGGTTATCTTGAATGAAACACTGTACCCCCTTACTTTTCATCATACTTTTTGCAACGATACTGCAGCCGGCATGTCAAAAGCTGTCCCCGCCACGTACCGGGCCATTGCCTGTCGCTACTGCGACACCGGACACACACCCCTCTGTAACCCCGCCGCCCGGACGCATCGCGTTTACCTCCGGCGGGGAATTGCACGTCATCCACAGCAACGGCAGCGCGCGCGAAGTTCTCATCCAGGGCGAAACTGACGCCAGGATGCCGGCCTGGTCACCTGACGGACGGCAAATCGCGTTCGTCTCCACCCAGGAAGGAAACCAGGAGATTGTCGTCGCCGCCGCGGCCTCACCGGCAGATACAACCCGGCAGACCAACATCAGCGATCACCCAGGTGCGGACTATGCCCCTACCTGGTCAAGCAATGGACGCCGCCTCCTCTTTGCCTCTCAACGCGACGGAAATTGGGGCATCTATTTAATAGAGTTACAAACGCGCTTTGATGATATCACTGCCATACTCTATGGCCCGCTACGGTTAACGTACAACACATTCTACGAAGGCCATCCGACCTGGTCGCCGGATAACGAGCATGTCGCCTATACCTCGGACCGAGGTCTTAAGTGGCAAATCTACATCATGGATACTAACGGTGGTGACCAGAAACCTTTTCCCGGATTGAGCAGCCTGGGCAGCACTGCCTACCCTACCTGGTCGCCGGATGGCACTCACCTGGCTTTTGCCGTCAACGAGGGTGAAAATTGGGAGATCTATATCCTCAATCTTGTACGCGAGGATGCCGTCCCCCAACGACTCACCCATCACCCGGCACAAGATTGGGACCCGGCATGGTCCCCAGATAGTCAATGGCTCGTCTTCACTTCCGACCGCAACTACAACGTAGACCTCTACCTCCTCCACATTGCCACCGGCACCGAAATCCGCCTGACCGACACGCCGGCAGCGGATATGTACCCGGATTGGCAACCGGCAAAGGATGAAGAGTGAAGAAAGTAACGCTTATTCTAACTTCGGATTTCTTAACTCCTAACTCCTAACTCTTAACTCCTAACTCTTGACGAATTCCGCTCCTTATGCTACAACATCTCTAACATTTTAAGGAGGATTTACATCATTATGAAAACTGTCATCAAAACCGATAACGCACCCGCTGCTGTTGGGCCTTACTCACAAGCGATTCAGGCTAATGGCTTTATCTTCACTGCCGGGCAATTAGGGATCGATCCCGCAACCGGAAAATTTGCCGGGGATGATGTGGCGGCGCAGACGCACCAGGCGATGCACAATCTCAAGGCCGTGCTAGAAGCCGCCGGCGCGAGCTTTGATAAGGTCGTGAAAACCACCATCTTCCTCGCCAATATGGGCGATTTCAAAACCGTCAACGGCATCTATGCCCAGGCCTTTACTGACGCTCCACCGGCGCGCTCCACCGTCCAGATCGCCGAATTACCTCTCGGCGGATTGGTGGAAATAGAAATGATTGCGGTTGTATAGGTGGATTCCACAAAATTAGCCTACACGACAAAAACGCCCCGCACTTTTAACAAATGCGGGGCGTTTTCAATACCCCTGTCAGGATTTGAACCTGAAACCTTTTGGTCCGCAACCAAACGCTCTATCCAGTTGAGCCACAGGGGCGCAATAAAAAGCTTATCACCTTATCATCAAAGAAGAACGGATCTAGATCCGTTCTTCCAATACCCCCGTCAGGATTTGAACCTGAAACCTTTTGGTCCGCAACCAAACGCTCTATCCAATTGAGCCACGGGGGCGTGTATCGCCCAATCTTGATACAGCGGGGAGGTAGGGATTCGAACCCTAGGTGGAGTTAACCCCCACAACTGCTTAGCAGGCAGCCCCAATCGTCCACTCTGGCACCTCCCCCAATATACCCTTGTTAACACAGGCGGAGGGAGTGGGGTTCGAACCCACGGTGACGTTGCCGCCACAACGGTTTTCAAGACCGTCGCCTTCAGCCGCTCGGCCATCCCTCCAACAGAGAGGGAACACCCACTCCGTGCCGCCATAGTATACCACGCGCGGTATATTTGTCAACGAAAATCAAGAGTCGATGTAGCCGCGCTTTCCATAGCGCGTTCTTTGCCCTCCCCCGGTTATACGCATTAACAAAAAATGTAACCGTTTAATTTTGTGCACGATTACCGTTTTCTGTAGTCCGCTCCAGACAGAAACGCGGGTTTGGGTATGTTTTTTTCGTTGGCGGGCGTAGCCCGCCAACGAAAAAAACGCCTCTTTCCTGCAGCTTTAGCCGCTTTGCTACCGTCAATGGCGTCGTTGGCTCACAAAACTAAACGCACATCCCCCAAAAATAAGGCCGGAAGCTAATGCTTCCGGCCCTGCCTATAAATCCATCCCTCAAGGGACAAAGAAAAATAGCGATATAAACGCGAGACACCCCAACCCAAAACAAACCACATCAGCGACCCAACTGTGCTTCTCCTCCATACATGCGCCTCCTCCAGCACATAGCCTAAAGCAGAAAACGGCGAGAAACTTCTACACTTACAGGATAACACAAATACAGATCTCATTTTGTTAGCGTTTCGTGGCAGTTTTGTGGCAGTTTAGTGGCAATGCATTCACCTTCCCGGAAGCTATTAGTGGCCTAGTCAACCCGAAAATTTGCAGCATAACTACGTGTTTAGACGACATGATATGTTGGTAGCTTCCGGGAAGGTTCTAATGCGATAGCCCTGATAAAAACACTTACACTTTACGTTTTACAATGGTATACTCTCCAACTGAGATGAAACACACTCATATCATTCTAAACCTCAGTAGATCGAAATTTGGGCTTGCAATGACGATGCTTGCGTTAACCGAGGAAACAGAAAGAAAATGGCAAAAAGATCGTTGATGGGCGACAAAACAGTGATCGGGTTTGCAGGAACATTTTTGTTCGCCAATTTTCGGAGGATACCATGTGGGACGGGTTGCGACTTTCTTCAAAAGTAGATCCGGGGTTCGCGTCTGCAGCGACGGAATTGATGCAGTCCACGCTGCGCACGCTGATCTGGGCAACGGGTGGAGTATGCGGACTCTGGTATATTCTGGCTAACGTGACCGCCTGGCACATGCTGCTGCTTGAAGTATCTTATGTCCTGTTGGTGATCGTTGCCTTTTCAGTAGCGGCGATCCGGTTGCTGGAACGGCAGTTGTTAGCCGCTCAAATCCTTTGGTTAGCAGGTTTGTACATCACGATTACAGTGGCGATCTATCTGTTCCGGAGACCCGATATTGCGTTTTTATATATGCTGTTACCCTGCATCGCGGCAGTCATGCTCGGGATATGGGGCGGTGTAGCAGCCGAAGCGGCAGTGGTAGGACTACTCAGTTGGCTCGCACAAGGGACATTAGCCTCCCCGGTATTCCTCGCTTACATCCCCATGATTGTAGCCGGAGGCCTGGTGGCGGGCGTGCTAGGCGTCGCGGCAATGTACTCGCTGCTCACCGTCATGCAGTGGTCACTCTACAGCTTTGAGCAGGCGCGGGATGAGATGGAGGAGGGGCGCGAGCAGCGGATGGAGCTACTTCAAACCCGCGAAGATCTCTTGCTGGCAAACCGGGAGTTGGCCCGCCTTTCGGAACGACTTAAAGCCATGCATCACCTGGCGGAGGACGCGCGGCGGGCGAAGGAAGAATTTGTAGCAAACGTGAGCCACGAGCTGCGCACGCCGTTAAATATGATCATCGGCTTTAGTGATATGATCATGGATCTACCCCACGTCTATGGGGGGGATCTTTCGCAGGCGCTCCTGGCCGACATCGCGGCCATCCAGCGCAACAGCCAGCATCTGGCGAAATTGGTGGACGATGTATTGGATCTCAGCCAACTGGACTCCGGGCAAATGACATTAAATAAAGAATGGAGTTCATTATCCAACGTGATCGCGGATGCCTGCGAAGTCGTGCGCGCGCTCTTTGAGGCCAAAAGCCTCTATCTGCAGACCCACTTGCCGGAGTCGCTGCCACCGGTTTTCTGCGACAGTACCCGCATCCGGCAGGTCATCATCAATCTGCTGAGCAATGCCGGACGATTTACCGAACAGGGAGGGGTTATCATTACCGTCACCCAAGAGACTGAGGCCATCAAAATCAGTGTGGCGGATACAGGGCCGGGCATCGCGCCAGAAGACCAGCAGCGGCTCTTCCACCCTTTCCAACAAGTGGACAATTCCATCCGGCGGCGATACGGGGGCAGCGGCTTGGGCCTGAGCATCAGCAAGCGCTTTGTGGAGATGCACGAGGGAAAAATAACCTTAGAAAGTGAAGTGGGGCGGGGGACAACGATCACGTTTAGCTTGCCGTTGGAACTACCGGCCTCGCTGGTTCTCAGCAGCGGAAACGACGCTCGCCGTTGGTTTACACCCTACAGTGAATATGAATACCGGATGCGCACCCGTCCTTCAAAAGCTCCTCCCCCCACCGTGCAGCCGCGCTTTGTGCTGGTCGAACAGGGCCATGCCCTACAACGGCTGATCCATCACTATTTGTCCGATTTTGAGACGGTTGCGGTGCCCACCCTCGCGGCAGCCATCACCGAGCTAAGGGATTCCCCTGCCCAGGCTCTGATTGTGAACGCGCTCCTGGAAGAGGATACAGAGATACTCGCGCGACAGTTGGGCGAGCTACCCTATTGTACTCCCGTACTGCGCTGTTGGGTGCCGGGTGAAGATGAAACAGCGCAACGGTTAGGTGTGGTACGCTACCTCACCAAACCCATCACGCGGAAGATGTTACTTTCCACGCTGGCCATGCTGGAACCGGAAGTTCACAGTGTACTCCTGGCGGATGACGACCCGGAAGTCCTACAGCTTTTTGTGCGGATGCTGACGTCGGCAGAACGGGGTTATCGTGTCTGGCAAGCTACCGATGGCACACACGCGCTCGACCTGATGCGCGCGCGACAGCCCGACGTGGTATTGCTGGATTTGGTGATGCCCGGCATGGATGGTTTCCAGGTATTACAGGAGAAACATCAAGACCCCGCAATCCAGGCGATTCCGGTGGTCATGATCTCCTCCAGGGATCCTCGTGGTGACTTCATCGTCAATGATACGTTGACGGTCACGTGTGACGGTGGGATGTCTACCCGGAAGTTAATAGCGTGTATCGAGGCCATCAGTAAGATTTTGTCCCCGACGTTTACAACTCAAGCGACTCACCCTCCGGGAAGCTGATACAGTTTTCCGGAAGGGTGAGTTGTTGATCGAGCATATCCAACAGTGCCTGCCGGGTGAACGGTTTGCGCAAGAAACCGCTGGCCCCCAGCGATAGAACCAGTTTCTCCTGGGGCAAAATCGTACACACGACGATGGGGATATGCTGCGTGAGCGGGTGCTGGCGCAACATGCCCATCATTTTTAGGCCGTCTATTTGCGGCATCATCACGTCTAAAAGGATCAGTTGGGGATGATGCGCCTCTACCAGCGGAAACGCCTGTTCCGGCGCAGGCGTCCCCACCAGGTGATACCGGGTCCCAACCATATACCTTTCCAGAAGTTGGAGTGTGTCAGCGTTATCATCGATTGCCAGGACGACCAGTTGGTTGAGGGCGGGCAGCACCACGCTAACTGTAAACAGTGCATTATCAGAGCGAGTAAAGGATCCATCACATAGACGGATCAGATGTTCCGCAATCGCCAGGCTGGCAACCTCGTCGGCGGCGCGCAGCGGTTCCCCACATCCCACGCTCTCCTGCCGTATTAGAATTTCAATATTCCAGGCCAGGAGACGGGTAGAAATCATCACCCTACTACCTGCCGCCCTGGTAATAGCGATGTTGAGCAAATTGAGCAAGATTTGATTGAGGGCCACCGGGTGAGCGGACAAACAAGGCATCCCTTCCCCCTCTATAACGGCAATGCGGGTATGGTTTTGCTCTGCCAGCGGCTGGATCAGGTACAATGTCTCCTTCAACACAACAGACAGATCGGTCGGCTGTTCGGGAGGCAAATCCTTGAGCCACGCCAACTCTGCGGTAAGGGCTAAGCCATTTTCCTGTGACACCGGGCCGGCCGTATCGCGCGCGGCAGCGGGCACGTCACCGTCATGACCCGCAGGTACCCACAACCGGTCGGCAAGAATCTCCAACGCGGCGCGCTGTTCCCGGCGCAATTGACGGACACTTAAAGCCAGTTGGTCGGCAACGATACGTTGGTCGAGCTGCTGCACGTAGGCATAAAAGAGTGCGTCATATAGCCGCCGATCCCTGGAATTAGCGGGCACGTGGGATGCCGGCTTGAGTGATGCCACAGCCTCGGTCAACCGGCTTCGCAGCGCGCCGGCCGGTTCATGGGCGCGCGGATCGCCGAGCAATCCCAATAATGGGCTTTGGCGCAAGTATTGCGTATCATATAGATGCCCCAGGGCATCGCGCAACCAGTTAATGAAATCTTCTCGTGCAGGCATGTCCCCAATCTGTCCTTGCCATGTCCCCAGTTTGTCGTCACCAGAATGTAACCTTGTGCTATTATAGAATAAATATCGGGACCGGCAAAACCTTTTTGCGGACTTGAGACCACCTTTATTCGGAAATGGAGTCATCCTCTTAAAATACTGGCATAGTTCGAGTTAGATTGACATTTTTCCTATCTTTAACCCAGAAATGTCAATCTGACAAGCAAGGTTTCTGAACCTTGCCAAATACTTTACATTAAGGAGAACAAACGATGAAACAAGGATTGAGTCGCCGTGATTTCTTGCGCCTGACCGCGCTGAGCGCAGCAGGCGCGTTCCTGGCCGGATGTAAAACACCGGCCACCGAAGCCCCCAAAGCAACCGAAGCTATCGTGGCCGAACCCCCGAAGGCCGAACCCGTTAAGATAGATTATGTGGCAAATTGGGGTGATCAATATACCGTCAAGGTTTGGGACGCGCTGCGGGAACTGCCGGAATTGCAGGAGTACCTGGGAGACAACGAAATTGAAGTCACCTCCATTGGCGGTGACGCCATGACGACCCGCGTTGCTGCCGGCACACCGCCGGATGGGGCATCTAATGTGGACTACGTGCAGTATATGAGCCGTGGGATGCTGGTACCGGTGGAAGCATGGGTGAGCAACAGCGATAAATTCAAGAAAGAAGACCACATTGAGAGCGTGTGGGACAATGCCTTTTACAAAGGGAAGATGTATGGCGTGCCCGCAAACGAGAACTGGGTGTGGTATGGACTAAACTACAACGCCCGGCTGGTCGAAGAGGCAGGTCTCGATCCCGATACCCCGCCGGCCACCTGGGATGAGACCCTGGATTGGCACAAGGCCCTGACCAAGTTTGATGACGCCGGGAATATGATCCAGTTAGGACTCGATCCCTATGATGCTATTGCCAATGAACCGGACTTCTGGGCACTGTCGTGGGGGTGGCAATGGTTTCATGAGGAGACCACAGAATTTGATCTGGACAATGAAATGATGGTTGCGGCTATGAAAACCGGCGCCGAATTTTACAAAGTAGCCGGTCCTGATAACATGGTTGCCATGCGCCAAGTTGAAGGACAAGGCACGTGGGGAGGGTCCTACAATGCCGAGGTGCAAGCCATGATTATTGAGGGCTATTGGCATCCCGGCGAAACCGTCACCACCAAGCCAGAAGTAGGCGAGTACAACCGCACGACCTGGGCGCCTGTGCCCGCGAGCAAGAAAGGCCGCAAGATCCAGGGAGCAGGCGGGCATTACGTTGTCTTCTTCAAAGAGTCTGTACATCCAGAACCCATGTTCAAGATCGCCGAATTCCTTAACACCCATGAAGCTTGCGCGGTCATCTTTGAGAAGAATGGCTGGCTGCCCTCGCGTATCCCCTTCATCAAAACCGTGGACGCCAACAAATATCCCGGCCTGTCCTTCTATCTCGTGGACATTGATGAGACCACCGACTGGCTGCGCGGCGGGCGTCGCTGTCCCATTCACTGGTTCGTGACCAGCGCCTTCGGCGAATTACGCGAGGCCGTATATCGTGACCAGATGACGGCGGAACAGGCGGCTGCCGAGCTGCAGCAACGCACATTGGATGAATGGGAAGCACAGGAGTTAGATTAAGGTCTCAACATGATAGCATCTACAACCCGACGGTACCGGATTTCGCCCACGTTGCGCCGCGATTTGCTCGGCTTGCTTTTTATTTCGCCGTGGCTTATCGGGTTTCTGATTTGGACGCTCTATCCCCTGGGCGCATCCCTCTATTACAGCTTCCATCGTTACGACCTGATGCGCCCACCCTCCTTTATCGGCTTCAAGAACTACGTTGACCTGTTTACGAAAGACCCCCGCATGGGCACCGTTGCCTTCAATACACTTTTCTACGTTGGATTGAGCGCGCCTTTGGGTGTGATCTCCGCCTTTTTAATGGCTACCCTGTTGAATACGCGCATCAAAGGCCGCTCTTTCTTCCGCGCGATCTTCTTTTTTCCCTCTATCGTGCCCGTCGTCGTGTCGGCCATTGTATGGCGCTTCTTGTTAGATCCCCAGTGGGGCGCCGTCAACGCGACCTTGCGAGGATTAGGGTTTACAACGATGCCGTTTCTTTCCAATCCTGACTGGGCCAAACCCACGTTGATTATGATTCACATCTGGGCGCAGGGCAGCGCAATTGTAACCTTTCTCGCGTCTTTACAGGACGTTCCCCGCTCTTTGTACGAAGCGGCTACAGTGGACGGCGCCAACAATTGGCAGAAGTTTTGGCACGTGACCATCCCCATGTGCAGCCCGGTCATTCTATTCAACCTGATCATGGCCTTCATCGGAGGATTTCAAGTGTTCGGCCTGCCCTACATCCTCACAAATGGCGGGCCGAATATGGCAACCGAGATGTACTCCATGCACCTCTACCGCAATGCGTTTACTCACCTGCGGATGGGAAAGGCGTCGGCCATGGCATGGGTGTTATTTATCGTGATTGTCACGTTTACCGTGATCCTGTTTAAATCCTCAGCGCGTTGGGTCTATTACGGCAGTGAGAACGATAATGGATAGGAGTCTACGATGACGACAAAGACAACATCTCTTTCGATAACGCGGGCATCCGCCACACTGAGCTTTCCACAGGTCATCGGCCAGATACTCAAATACGCTTTGCTGATCATATTAGCCATCAGCTTTATCTTACCCTTCTACTGGATGGTCACCTCGGCCATTAAAGACGATCCCCAGGTCTACACCGTGCCACCGATCTGGATTCCGAATCCGGCACATTGGCGCAACTTCTGGGATGCCTGGACGCTCTATGATTACAATCTCTACTTACTGAATACAGTGTTCCGGTACGCGATCCCTGCCACACTGGGTATGACACTCTCCTCGGCCTTCGTGGCTTATGGATTTGCCCGCATCCGCTGGCGGTGGCGCGAATTCTTTTTCGCCCTGCTCCTAGCCACCATGATGATCCCCGGGCAAGTAACCGTGGTGCCCATTTTCATCGTCTTCAAACACCTGGGGTGGATTGACTCATACCGCCCCCTGGTTATCCCGGCCTTTTTTGGCGGCGCGTGGAACATCTTCTTAATGCGGCAGTTTTTCAGAAGTATCCCCGATGAGTTATCCGAGGCCGCCTACATTGATGGCGCGTCGGAGTTCACGGTATTCTTTCGCGTCATTCTTCCCCTATCCAAACCCGCGCTCACAGTGGTCGCGCTGTTCTCATTTATGGGCGCGTGGAATGACTATTTCGGCCCGCTCATCTACATCAGCCACCGCGAGAATTTTCCCATCGCCCTCGCCATCCACCAACTGCGGGCCAGTTACGAGACGGTAGGCACCAATCCCATGATTTATCCTTATCTGATGGCTGTCAGTACCATCGTCACGATCCCTATCCTCATCATGTACTTCTTCGCGCAACGCACGTTTATTGAGCAGATCTCGCTGACGGGGTTGAAAGGGTAAAAAACGTGAAACGTCATGCGTCATGCGTAAGCGGACGTTTACGCATGACGCATGACATTTTATACAAGTATATTTTTGACCGTATGAAATACTTCCCTCAATAAAAAAGGATAACGGCATGATGAATCTTCGAGAACGGCTGGCAGCTTTTTGGACGGGCGAACGCCCCGACCGCATCCCCTATACGATCTATCAGAACGAGTGGCGCCACACGGCGACCGACCCGGCCTGGCTGCCGATGTTTGAGGCAGGGCTGGGGGTCACGTGGTATATTCCCACGTTTAAGACACAACAAGCCAATGTAGAAATCTTCAACGAACACTATGAAACGCAGGGCGTCCCCATGCGACGGCAGACCTATCGCACGCCCGTGGGGGAGATCTTTGCGACCTGGGCCGATGGGTGGCACCAGAAATATCTGTTGGAAACGCCCGCAGACTACCGGGTGATGACCTACATCGTGCAACATACCGGTTTCGCGCCGGCCTACGAGACGTTCCTGGATGCGGAGGCGGGCCTGCCCGATTACGCGGTCGCCATTCCGGTCGTTGGGCGCACCCCCTTGCAAATCATCCTGGTGGATTACGTGGGATTAGAAAATTTCGGCGTCCATCTCTTCGAGTATGCCGCCGAGATCGAACAGCTTTACGCCGCGCTGCTGGCCAACTTCCGCCGTATTGTGGAAATCGTGGCCGGGGGACCGGGGTATTACGTCTCCAACCTGGAGAACTTCACCGCCGAGACGCTGGG
>JAFGFI010000231.1 GCA_016931185.1 Anaerolineae bacterium | reverse complement strand
GGCAGCGCGTCGCGATGCGCGAAGGTGGGACGCTCACGTACCTGCACCGCGATCACCTCGGCTCCGCGTCCCTGGCGACCGATGAGAACGGCGTGCAAGTCAGCGCGCTGCGCTACACGCCCTACGGAGTCACGCGCAGTGGAGATATGCCGGTGGATCGCCGGTTCACGGATCAGCGTTGGGAGAGTGGGTTAGGGTTGTATGACTATGGAGCAAGGTTTTACTCGCCCTCACTGGGCAGATTCATCAGCGCCGATACGATCATACCTGAATCCGAACACGTTATGCAACTCAACCGCTATACGTATGCCGCGAATAACCCCATTCGGCATACCGACCCCACCGGACATTGCATTACCCCACTGTGCATTGGTGAGGTAGCTCTGGTCATTACAGGATTGGTTTTACTTACCGGTTGCGATGCCGCACAGCCAACTGCACCACCACGCTCCCCTACACCAATCTCATCACCATCACCATCACCAATACCGGCGACCGCAACCACAGCGCCACCCACGACTACGCCAACACAATTGCCGACGAACACTCCCTTACCAACCTTTACCCCTACACCTTTGCCCGGCCCGGCCTACACCGCGTGGGAGTTGAACACCGCCGCATTGATCATTGCGGTCGAAGTGGGCACCGGAGAGTTTTTCCTGAGAGACGATGCACAAGTGCGTACAGCCAGCACTTATGTAGCCTGGACGATGCGCAACCGGATCGAGATCGGCGATCCGTGTGGAGAAGCAGGCTGTCCCTACGATCCAGACTTTCCGATACGCGCCTCAAGCTATGGAGAGACGTTTCAGTATTACGATCCTTATAGTCAGGGACTGCTCCCTGACACTGTTGACCTCAGTATTCTTGAGATGGTGCGCGCAGTGTGGGACTTGCCGGCGGGGACACCGAACCCAATTAAGGGTGCTGACTACATCTTGAGCTTGGCATATTACAGATTATACAAGGATAAGATCAACGTTGAGCCTGTATTTGAGTACTTTTGGACACCAGAAGGTGGCACTGAACAAGGTATCTACTTTTTTACCGAATGGCCTGTCATAACGCCTTAGGAGGTGACACATGAAACGATTAATCTTTATCACATCTTGTCTGATAATTCTGATTCTAACCGCATGTACTACGCCGCAACCACCAGATCCAGGTCGAATATACTTTGTCCGTGACCAAACAATCTGGGCCTTGAATGTCGCGGACGGTCAAGAGTCTCAACTATTGGATTACTTTCCTAACCAGGGAATGGGAATGAGCGTCTCCCCTGACGGTCAATGGCTTGTATACCCGGTAGTATCAGACCTTTCTCAACCGTATAGCCCAAGAGGTCTCTGGGTACTCAATACACGCACCGGACGAGAAATAGAGATCATACGCGAGGTGGCGTTTGTTCATACGGCCTGGCTACCCGACAGTCGGCTACTGGTTATCGAATATCCAGATTGGCAAGTGTTTTCCGATGGCACAGGGAGCAAAGGAGTTGCCCACCATACGATTTTCGATCTCGATACAGGTGAAAGCGTTCCTGCGGCATGGTACGTATCCTCACCTGACAACGGAACGGTTGAGTATGCGCCAACCTTCGAATGCGCCGCTGTAAGGATGATTGATCGCGCCCCCCAGGCTCCTGATACATTGCAAGTGTATTGCACAGGAGAGCGCGATCCTATCACAATTGCGACACCGCTATCGTTGGGAAATATAGCCTGGTCAGCAGATGGGCAACTCTTGGCATTTTATGATGGAGAAGCAAAAATTGCTCCGGATACGTGGCGACTGCACATCTGGCATCGCGAGACGGGCTTAATAGAAGAGATCGATACAGGTACCAGGTGGGTGATTGCGCCGAGTTGGTCACCTGATAGTCAATGGTTAGCCTTCGAGAATAATGCCAATCTGTGCATCTTGCACATGGAAGACAAGGAAGTGCTCTGCTTCGAGGATTATCCAACAGAAGTTGGACGTCCTATGTCTTGGTCACCCGACAGCCAGCACCTTGTCCTGAGCGCGTGCGCTACAGGGATCTGCGAGCAAGTTGACGCCGAATGTGATTGCGAGCATGCGGTGCTGGTCACTGTCAGCGTACCCAGCGGCGAGATCACGCTCTTGACCACTGACGTCGACATCAATTTTAATCCCCTATGGGGTAAATAGATGTGGCTGATGACCTTCCGTAAAACATTTCAGGCAGTAGGTAGGATATTTTGTGGAAAATGATGGATTAAGTTTTGGTTATTCAGTTGAGAAATGTTGCGGAGAACAGCGACGGGGGAGCCTGCCGCGCCACTAACTTGCAAAGGAAAGGTGTCTGTGCATTCGAGGGGTATGGGCAAACGGCGCGGCAGACTCCCCCTGCGTGCCATACGCAGAACAGAAAAAGGTATACCAGAGCGCCAAGCCGTGCGCTTTGACGAATAGGAGAGCGCACACCGCTTGGCTGGTTGCGCTTTCTTACACTCATTCTTTAGCAGGGGCGGGCTAACATCGGTTTCTGAGAAACAAGCCTGCTCCGGTCCTAACGGCTTGTTTCTCCGTTGGAGGAACGCCGCGCGCGGCGGGGGGATGTTGCTAAGGAACAGCAAGTTAGTAGATATTTTGAGGTTGCAAACGCATACAAGATTGTCGGGGGAGGCTGTTTCATGTGGTTGGAAGCCTGCGTCCACGCGGGTGGGGGAGATTCAAGCGGACGCGGCTATTGCCGCAGCAATCGGCGGGGAAACGCGCACAACTACACTTGCTGTTGAAGGTACTACGCCGCACCCGCCGCGCCGCTGAACCAGGCCGTTATGGGGCTGTCAATGAAAAAGAAGCTTACTTGGTTTATAGGATTAGGGATTGTTATAATTGTATTTGTGATTACATATCTGTGCCGGCCATGGGCGGGAAGTGATAGCATTGTACTTGGAGTCAACCGAGGCGGGCTACTGGGTTTGTGGAGAACTTATGTTGTGAAATCGGATGGAAGTGGCGTGACACGCTGTCAAACCCCACTCAATCTATGGACTGAATATGCGGAATGGTCTCCTGATGCACAGTGGATTGTCAGTTCCGAGGCTCACGGTCTAATGCAACTAAATCCCAATATCTATATCACGCGTCGTGATGGGAGTTATCGCACACAGGCTACATTTTATGAAAAGGGGGCCAGGGTTCCGACCTGGTCACCAGATGGCAATTACATTGCCTATATCGCAGAAGAAGCAGATGTAGGTACAGGTATCTATGTATTAGATGTAACGTGTGTGCGCGAAGAGGTAAATTGTGATTTTGCACCAGTTTTTCTAACGCCCGGTCATAACGTAGACTGGTCACCAGATGGTAAGAATATCGTTTATGCTTTATACGAGAAACCTTGGAGTTCGCTTGAAAGCCACTATTTCATCATGGCTTCAGATGGTACAAGTGAGCCCCAAGAACTTAGTCCCAAGTTGCGCGGGTGTTTTGGCCCCCCCCAATGGTCTCCCGATGGCAGTAAAATTGTTTTGTCTTGTGCGAGTGTAATTTACTTGTTTGACTTCAATAGCGGTGAACTAACCCCTTTGACCGGGTCAGAGAGCCAAAATGATGGCCCATTATGGTCACCCGATGGTAGCCGGATTCTATTTGAATCTAATCGCGATGGTTTGGGGCATTGTCTTTCTCTTACTTGCGATTCAGGAGGCGTGCGCTCGTCAGCACTGTATTTAATGGATACTAATGGGAGCAATGTTCGGCGAGTAAGCCTGCGAGATGATGAGTCTGTGCAATGGTATACCTGGATACCTTGAGAAAGATGGCTCTACCGTTTATCGTATTGATTGCTATCTGTGTTCGCCCCTTGTGACATTGAATCCATGGGGAAGGTTAAACACGCAACCAAGTCGGCGACTCTCGTGTGAAGAACCGCCTGAGCGTAGTGACCAACACCGTCAACGGCGCCGTGACGCGCTTTGTGTACGATGGCGACGGGGCGCGGGTGCTGAGGGAAGCCCCCGGCGCTCTCACAGCTATATCGGCGCGGTAGAAGTCGCCCTCAGGGGGACGCAGCGTTTCACCACCAGCTACTACTTTGCCGGTGGGCAACGGATAGCAATGAAAGAAGGCGGCAAGGTCACGTATTTG
>JAFGFI010000230.1 GCA_016931185.1 Anaerolineae bacterium | reverse complement strand
TCATGATATCCTCCTGTTCTTGGTCGTGCTTGAACTAGAGTATACTTCATGACTGATCTTTCTCCTAATCAATGTACGGTAGAAAATTCCCTTATATTAAAATACTATCGCAGTATCAATGGAAGATAAATCCACCATTGCTCATTGAAGTGCGCTATGATAATAAACTCTGTATTTAGTGTTATCGTGATAGGTCGTGTCAGTTACACACTGATAAACGGAAAATTTGTTATTCAATGTGCCAAACGTGTACCACCGGCTTAGCTTCGTCTGCATAACGCTCCAAAACGTATAGGAGATCATTGTTCCGGTCGTAAGCAGCGGCGAGGATGCGGTAGCGGCGTTGCAAGCCCGTGCCCACGTCCTCCAGCTCCGATTCTGGGGGATCGAGGAACAGATAATCATCTATATCCAGAAAAGCATAAGGTTGAGGTTCCCAAGACGCAATTGCCCCCGCCGCAACCTGGGCCAGTTCTGCCGGATCGTAGAGAAGGAGCTGCGCATCGAAGCGGGTACTCCACCAGCCTCGGTAGCTGACACACGTACCCGCATCCTCATCACAGCAACTGGTAAAATCCTCCGGGGGGCAGGAGGAACCGTCAGCCATACGGCAGGCCAAAAACTCTCCTACACTAGCCTCATGCACACAAGGATATTCAGCTCCAGCGGGGTTGATAAACCCGTACCAGTATTTGGCGCCTGTACTCTTGGTGCCCGCGAATAGCACTGCCGACTTCCCCGACTGGGTTGTGACCCAAGCGCCCCCCTCCCATTCATCAGGGTGTTGGTAGCCGTTGAGACAATGCTCAATAATCTCGGTATCCTCTGCATTTTCATAAAGCAAGAGTACTGTCTCGGTTAGATGCGTTCCCGACAATGCAGGAGTACCTGTGTTATTGGTCCAAGGGCGATAAGCAAAAAGTGATGGTCCCATGCCTCCCAACCCACCATCCCGCATACGCCCGGTGGCGAGATACCGTCCCTCTGCGTACATATCCGCCCAAGAGGTTGGTATCTCAAACATGTAGCCGTTAACGCTGTAAAAGCGCTGGTCACCGATGAACCAGGTACCCTGCACGTCAGGTGCAGCCAGATTGGGATCGAACCAGGCATGGGTCGCGAGGGGTGTTTCAGGCACATAATGTGCCCCCCAAGCCAGGTGGATTTTGGGACCCGTCGCCGAGACATCCAGGTACGCCATACCTATGCGGGGAAGATAATCAAACTCGGTAAAAAGCCCGGCAGCCACGTCGTGAAATCCCTGGAGAAAAGTTGCCTGCGGGAGGTCTGTCACGTTGTCCGCTGTAGATGGCGTTGGAATGTTGACTTCGGCCACCTGGCTGCCGTTTGGCAGCTCCCCATAAGGCTGCCGGTCGTGACCGGTGATAAACAATGAGACTGCGCCGCTGTTGCCATTAGGGTTGAACGTCATGGCGTTGCCACCATAGGCGAAAGTCTCAGGTTTGGTATCACCGCCGGGCAGACGAAACGCACCCAGATAAGTCAAGTCGCCAGGTTGCACCAGGTCACCAGATGGCTGCCCATGAATGCTAATAACATGTGTAGCATCCGCGCTGTGCGTACCCTCACAGTTGCTGGCCGTCACCTGGACTGTGTAGGCGCCTATCGTATTCCATTGGTAACACGCACTAGTCAAGCTTTGGCCCCTCTGCGGCGCAGGGGACCAAATGTAGGCAATGGGGGGAGTGGCGCCGGTAGGCGCATGAACTGCGTTAAAGGTGTATGTCGTCCCCGTCACACCGCTGGCAGGCCCGCTGATGGTCACGCCAGTCAAGGGAGAGAGACAGGTAGGAGAAACCACGGTGGTATATGTGCGCAGAATAAGAGGCAGATAGAGGGTACTGGTGATGATAGTAGATGAGGGACGCGCGGTGTTCTGCTCCCAATGTTCGACAATTACAGTCTGCAAAGCGTTTGTTGGCACATCGGTGAGGTTCTCGGGATCCGGGCCGAAGCGAAAATTGAAGGCATTTAGGTGCTGCGTCCAGGTAACCCACGAAGGGTCCCACATCCACAGCGCGTGATTGAGGCCGCGTTGCTCAAGCAAATCCATCTGGTCGTCCATAAACGCATCTCCTCCCGGCTCCCAGCGCATCAGACCAAACTCGTTCACGGCAACCGGCACGCTATATGTGGTCGTAAATGTGTTGACCGTCGAGAGCAAGCCATCCAGCCATGCCCGGTTGAACGTATCGTCAACCTCTCCGTCCCGGTCCAGATCACACGTACCGGGATAAGCGCACGTGATGTCGTCCGACCCTTGATGCGTGTATTGTGTTGGCGCGTACTGGTGGAACATATAAACCGTGCGCGCGTCCCCGGTCGGATTGAGATAGGGCAACCATTCAATGCCGCTATAGCCCAACCCACCGATTAGGATAGGAGTATCAGAATCCACCTCCCGGATAGCCGTTGTAATACGGGGATAGAGCTGATTCCAGTCGTACAGAGTACCTCCATACATACTGTAAAACTCGGTCGGCTCCCAGATATCCAACAGGTCGGTAATCACACTGCTGCCCACTTCGTTGGAATTTGGCTCAACCATCAAATCATAGCCAACGACGATAGGGTTATCGCGGTATCGTTGCGCAGTGTAGCGCCACATTGCAACCCAGGCATTCTGCGCCTCCGCGTCCTGCCATACTGAATCATCGAGATAACTCTCATCGAACCAAGTTCCCGCCTCATCCCACATAAAAGTAAACTCGCTGCGCCCCGGCCCGGTACGGAAGGAGATCACGGCGAACATATTGGCCTGCGCAATCATATCCAGCAGATTGTCCAGGTGCGTCTGAATTTCTAACGCGACCGTATAAGGTGCAGTTTCGGTAAACAAGCCAGGATGGGAGATGTTGACGTAATTCGCCCCCAACGCTGCAAGACGATCAAAATCTTCCTGGGTGTAGACCGGGCCTACGGGACCAGGGCCGATCACGTCGAGGCCATCTATAGCGGGATAGACACGCCGCTGGTAGACATTTGCGCCGCGCAGTTGCGTTCCCTCCGTCCACAGCGACCATTTGTCAGGCGCAGAAACACGTGTTGATTCGTTCGCTAAGTGCGTTGGCGCACGATCCGGCACACACGCGAAAGGGTCAATGACACAAGTGCTAGCAACACTCCCCCTCAGGAAAAGGATAAACAGGATTAGTGAGATAAAAAGACTGGCAACAACAACTATGATTTTGTGTTTGAGGTAACATAACGGACGAGTAATCTTCCATTGCATCAGCTCTTGAATTTGCATTTTCAAGCCCCCCTCCCCTTAGTTCCCTCCCATTCGTGGTCGGCCGGCCAGCACGCCTTACCGACCGCTGACCGTGACAGTGTGCGTATCGCTGAATGTTTCGCCACCGCAGTTTTCTGCTGTCAGGGTGATAGTGTAAACGCCGGGCGTACTCCACTGGTAAAACGCACTGTCCGTGCCTTGTCCACCGATCAACCCACCGGTTGACCAGATGTAGGTGATGGGCGTCGTAGCGTTAGACGGTGCCACGACAGCGTAAAAGGTATAGCCGGCGGCAGCAGTGGAGGTTCGCAGACTCAAACGGTTACCACCAGAAGAGACGGTGACGTCTGGAACAGTGACAACGCCATCGGAACCTGCCGTGGCGATACCAGTGGCGACGAGGCTGTTGTCACTAACAAGACGATTCTCCCAAGTATAGACGCCGCCGGGTGTAATAGCAAAGGTCTGCACACGGCGTGGAGTGACATCTACTGTTTGATCAGAACCACTGGTGGAGCGCAGGCTAATGCGCCACTCGCCCACAGTATCGACCGGCGCGCCGTCCCAGTTGTTCCATGAGGCCGACCATTCCAAATTCATATTGTACGCGGCCCCCGCGCCGGAGGGTGGCACCGCGCTGCTACCACTGGCATTGCTCAAACCGGGGATAGTCTCATCCCGCACAACGCTAAAGCCGTAAAACGGCCCGGCAGCAATATTCCCAACCGCCGGTCCCATCCCCTCAAAGCTGACCCAGGTATGGTCATAGTCCACCGTTATACCGGAGAAAGCACGGTGACCTGCATAAAAAGACCCATAAGCTGGCTGTGCCTGCGTACTCCACTCGATGACATGGTCATTCGATCCGTGGGCCAAACTGATGTGGGCCATCTCATCACCACCCCGGCTTACCAGGTTAGCCTGGTGATTTTGCCAGTCCCACACTCCACTACCATTATATGTCACCAGGTGACCGGCATAGCGCCCAACGTTAGAGATCGGAAAGTTAGCCGCGATAGTGCCCCACTTGGCTTGACATTCCTCCGTCCAGTCCACCTCGGCAGATCCTCCCCCCGATGTGCTATAGTTAGTCATTGGTTCGCTGCTGTAGCTGGCGGCAAAAACATTGGGGTAGCGCATCGCGAGCGCCAGTGCCCCACTTCCCCCCATCGAGTGGCCGTAGACGTAAATGCGTTGGTCGTCGAGGTTGTAGGCGCTGTAGTCAGGGTCGCGCAGCGTGTCATAGAGGGCGCGCAGCAAGCGCGCTTCTGCATAGTTGACGATAGGGCCAGTATTAGGGGTGTTAGGATATTCGTAGCCATCGCGATAATCGTAGGTGGCGCTAAAGCCATAGTACCATGACTGACGTGGATCATCGCCCCAGAGATCAAGGGCGCAAAAGTAGGATGAATTATTGCCTAGATCCACATCAGCGACGTAGCGCGAGCCGTGTCCTTCGATATGCAGGATAACGGGAAGCGATGCCGGCAACGCGCCGCCACACTGGTCAGCCGTCGGCAAGCCCACAAAGTAGTTGTAGGCGTATTGCAGGCCCTCCGCCGGTCGCTCAAAAGTGGGGTTGAACGTCGACCAGTCCATGAATTGCGTATAGACACGCCCATTGCCGCTGGATGATTCCCAGACCAACACGGGATCGGGGTCGGCGAGGCCGTCGCCGACCGGTGTGGTCAACGAATTCCCGGCGCTGAAGTGGGTGCGATCCTCTACACCACCTGCCACAGTAGTGACAGCGTAATAAAAATTGCCCGCTACTTTGCTTGTCCATACAAACAGACCCGTGGTGTCACCAAGTTCCGTCCCCATGTCGGTGATGACATAGTTTTGCAAACCGGTGAAGGCACTGCCCCCCGGTTCGCGGTCGCGGTCGGTATAAAAAATACTGGATCCCTCGGGCAATGGCCCCCATTTATCCGTGAGGCAAATAGCCTGGTCTATGTTGGAAGCGTCAATGGGAGCAGTGTGTTGGTAAACGTGGTAGTTCTCGCCACTGATGGTGGTATCTTCAGTCCAAGTCAGAAACGTCTGGCCGCTGCGGTGGAGTGCGGTCAAGCCGGCCGGCTGGGCTAAAGGGCTAATCGCTATTGCCCCGTTCCGGCGGGGAATAGCGGCGCCGGAACGGGGGGCAAAATCAAAAGGGCGGGGGGATCTCCTCTGCTCATCAGCAACGTGGGATAAGCGGCATACTCCCCCCGAAATTACATCTTGCTCTACTACTGAAACGCGAGTAGGGCCGGTGATGGTGACGCTGATCAGTGGATAGGGGCAATCTGGCGGCTCAGAAATATAGTTCTTCAAGACAAGGGGTAAGCAAGTCGTGTAAGTGGAGACGCCGGTACCGGAAAGGGTGAACACATCGCTGATATCGTAAACCGTGGTGGGACTGACGACGCTCTCCACACGCACCTGGGCTGAGGTAGTCGCAATGGGCGGCGTGATCCAGTCATAGATGCCGGCGTTGGCGACGTTTGCACCCATCGTGTCGCTTGTGACAAAACTATCATCGGAATAGTAAAGGTTGACGTGCGACACGCTTCCCGTGGTCGTCCACTGAATCTGCTGCGTGCTGCTCACCGGCCAACTCGTGCCGCCGGTGGGTACTGTCAGATTCAGCGCGGGCGCGGGCGCACCACTGGTGTAGGTAACAACCAGGCGCGGGCGCAGCGTCTCGGTGGTCACATTGCGACTGTAGAATTGGAGATCGACCCAATCACCACTCAGCGGGCGAAGCAACAGTCCATAATTATTGGAACCTCCAACCCAGGACTGCACGGCGGCGGTGGCGTCAAGGTGTACCCAATTGTTAGCCGCGCTCTGCGGTATCGTGAGCTGGTCCAAAGCGGTGGCATCGAAATCGCCGCCTGCCGTGGTCCAGGGGGTGCTGCCGTCAATCGTTGTCCAGGTAGCCCCATCAGGGGTATAGCCAGAGCCGGGATAAAAGTTATCGCCGGTACCCTCAACCCAATCGCTGGTCACGCGATAGAGGGCAATCTCCGCGTCATTATCCATATAGGAATAGAAACGATAAAGCTCCACAGTAGCAGCCTCTATTGTGATACCACCAGGCAACGCTGACAAATCCCATCGCAGCAGGGCGCGACGCAACTCAGCATCACCGTAGTAAGTTTGCATATAAGACAATCCCCCTACGTTTACAGTGGTGAGATCAGAATCGCCGGCCAAGACCGTATCGGCTGTACTGGTAAATACCATCGTGGTCTGGGCTGTATCTTGAACAGTGAGTGATGTATTGACGGCACATCTGGTGTCGCTAATGGCAACACCGGTCAAAGGATACTGGCAGGCGGGCAGCGCGCCGACGGTGTAGGTATACGTGTCGTAGACTGTCCCACCGCAGTTGGTCGCCGCTACGTTGATCACGTGAATGCCACTAGCCCATTGATAAGTAGCGCTGGCCGTCCCCTGCCCGCTGGCCGGTTCCGGGGACCAATTATAGGAAACCGGCACAGTCGCGTTAGTAGGGTCGATAACGGCATTGAAGATATAGGTGTCGGCACTGGCCTCGCTGATGGTAAAATCAGCATTGCTGTCATCATAGACCGTGGTGGGACTGACCACGCTGGCAACCCGTACCCGCACCGACGTGCTGGCATCATCCGGCACGGCCCACGTATAGCTACCATCGTTGGTCGTGGACGCCTCAATAACGTTGCTAGTCCCGAAGTTATCTGTGGAATAAGCCAAGCTGACATTAGCGATAGTGCCGGTTGAACTCCAGGTGATATCATGTTGGCTACCCACCGTCCATGTCTCACCCCCATCAGGTGCAGTGAGCGTTAACGTAGGCGCAGGTGATGTGCCGCCTTTCCAACGGTTATAGTATACGTTGAGTAATGGGACGAACTCAGCAGTAGCTTTGATATTGCCGGCAGCAGTAGGGTGATCGTCCCCTTCATCAGCATAAGCCGCGTAATTATTGTCTACAGGGTGAACGTGCTGCACAGTCCCGCTCCACCAACGATGATGGTTACCAGATTCCCCCCCAGCATCGTTCGTGTGGGGGTCTCCACCATTTGAGGTCAGAACATTGTAGAAGTCAAAGACCGCGACATTATCATAAGCATAACTATCCAGCCAATCGTTAACCAGCCAATCGTTGAAGGTGCGGGCGTTAGCTGCCCGATCGGCCGTGGTCGACCCTTCCAGCAGTGGAGGCGCGGTAATAACAATAAACAACTTATCCTGCCGGGCAGTAAAATAAGTCAGTATATCATTATAGACAGCCTGGGCATCTGCCACGGTAAATTCATCACTTGGCTCCTGGTACAGGTCAGAATTAGGGAAGCAAGATTTGAACATAATAATCTCATTCTCACGAGCGGGGTCGGGATCTGCCATGCGCGTCCAGTTGCCAAAACACATACCCTCACCACAAACATTCTGTCCGAATTCGTTGTACAAGGCGGTCAGAACCGTGCTACTTTCTGGACCCGTAAACCAGTCAGGCCAGTTGGCAATATCCGTGTTACTTCCAATACTGCTTGGTCCCCAACCATAGTTTGTGGCGCTGACAAAGTAGTTATTTTTCATCAATTCCTGGGCTAAACCACCGGCCGGATACTCGGTCTCACTAGTATCGGCCAACCAGTGACCACCGCAAGAATGGTGAATGAAGATAAGTTTGACGGGCGTCGTAGGAGAGATAGGAGAATCAGCAGTGATGCTATTGGAAAGGTTGCTGTCTGGAAACAGTACAACATCAGCAGCAGTGGTTTGTACTGAACGATAGACCATAATCCAACCGAATAACCCACACACTAAAACAGCTAACACAAAAACTTGCTTGTTTTTCATCATACCCTCCCCTGAGAATTACGAATTGCGAATTGCGAATTACGAATTGCGAATTACGAATTGCGAATTACGGATTACGCATCACGTGTGCAATTTTCATCCTGCTGCTGGTGAACGCACCACGTTAATGAGTAATTCCCTTGAAAATAGGCCGCTAAAGCGGTGGTCTAAAGGGGGATATTGTTGCGGGCGGGGTACCGCCCGCAACAATACCCCTTTACACCTCGGCCTTTAGGCTATAACTTTTCATCCAACCACTATAGACGCTAAAAGTCTCATTGGAGATTCAAAAGATGAGAATGATGTGTTCGGATTGCTACGCAAGTTAGTTAATTCTTGTGAAGATTACCATGTTTTTCGCTAGATTCAGTCTGATCGAGAGTATCCGTAGACCTTTAGGGTCCAATTTAGGTAAGGTTAAGAAACCCTGCTTAAATTATTCATTCATCTGTGTGATCTGCTTAAATGCCTCCTCAAAGCACTGCTTAGGCGCGCGCACTAACCCCGCGCCCACCATCCCCACGCCCGGCTCTTTGTGGGCAATGCCGGTATTGATGAAGGGCAAAATGCCGGTCTGCATCACCTTACGCACGTCAATGCCAAGCGGGGTCCCTCGAAAATTGAGTACGGGAACCGTGAACTGCTCGTGTTCCCCCGCCGTGATCTGGTACATCTCCTGCGTGACCTGCAACGCCAACGAAGAGGTTCCCCCCACAAAACGCACAATGGCAGGCGCAGCAGCCATCGCAAAGCCCCCCACTCCGCCCGTCTCGGTGATGCTGGAATCCCCAATATCGGGGTTAGCGTCGGCGGCAGTATAACCGGGCAACCATAGCCCCTCAACTACAGGAGCGGGAGCAGTAAACCACCGGTCGGGCATACCGGCCACACGGATACCGAAGTCGGTGCCGTTGCGCGCCATCACGGTCACAAGGGTACAGCCTTCAATCCCCTCTGCCGGTTCCAACATAGCCTTGATGGCCGCCATTGAGAGATTGAGAAAGAAGTGATCGTTGCTATCAATAAACCGCAACACTTCTTCTGCCGACTGTTTGGTGATACGGCGTTGCAACAATGCCGGTGCGATCTGACGGATGAAGAGTGATGTCGCTGCCCGGTTACGATTGTGGACCTCATCGCCCATATGAAGGGCCTGCGCGATAATACTGCGCAAGTCAATAGGGCCGGTCTCTTGGAGCGCAGCTTTGAGTGTGGGATAGAGCGTTTCCTCCATCCACTTGAGGCGTTTCAGCACATCATCCCCATACGCGCCGTAGCGCAGCACGCGGCCCAACCCTTCGTTCTGTGTACCATAAGTAACAGTTGGATGCTCCGAATCTGCTCCAGCGGTTGCATTTTCCACAATAAAGACCGGCATCGAAGGGGACACAATACCTGCCATAGGGCCAACGGTGTGATGGTGATGGCACGGGTCAAAGGTGATCTCCCCTGCTGCCGCCATCTCCGCCGCCTGTTCATAACTCTCGGCCCACCCCTCGTAGACGACGGCTCCCATTACCGCGCCACGCTGCGGGCCACACATGCGCTCCCACGTGATCGGTGGCCCGGCGTGCAAGATCATCCGCTCGTCGAAACCGGGGATCACCTCGCGCGCGATCCCCATGCCGGCAAGCATCGGGCGCCCGCTGCGAATGCGATTAACCGCCTCAACATTCGCAAGATCAATATCCACACCATCTTTTGTATGCGTGAGTTCCACATACCCCGCCAGGGGCGGACGCCAGTCCACGTGGAGGACCTCCGCGCCCTGAGACTTCAAACTTTCCGCAAATCCTTCCAGTCCGATATTTACGGCCCTTAATGGTTGGCCAAATAAATCTTGGATCGTCATAAAATTTACTCCTTGTTTTTCATTTTGGGTTTTAGATTTTGGAATTGTGATGGTGTTTTTCTCTTGTTCATCTTGAAACATAATGTCCTTTTAACTTAAAATATAGCTAATTAAACGTGCAGCCGATGCGTTGGTCGGCATCACCACCACGCCAGCTTCCTCCAGCTTCTTTTCCTGCGCGCGCACATCTTGCGGATCGTCCGGCGTACCACAAACGGAAGCGACAAAAATCACTTCGCGGCCTTTTTCCTCCGCCAGCAATTGCTGTGCTTCCTTGATTGCCTCAACCGCTGCACCGGCGGGGTCAGGATGAACGCCATAGCCAAGCACGACATCCAGGTAAATAACAGCGGTCTTGTCATCCAAAGCTTCCTGAACGAGACGACGATTGCGCAGGGTCGGGTCGAGCATGGGGTGCAAGCGCCCAACTGTAAATTCATCCTCCCCCAAGTCGACCACTGTGTGCCCTTTACTCTTATTAGCGTCCTCAAGTGCATACTCTTTTTTAATGGGCGCATTAGATAGCACAGGTTTAGAAAACACATCCTCCAATATAAGCTGCATCTCATAGCAGAACGTGCCCCCGCTAAACAAACCGCGCAAGTACTTCTGCTTTTTGTGCAGGCGTTTCTTGAGCTTCTTGGCCAGCCGTTTAAGATCCTGGTAGCTATCTTGCAACGCGATCAAGGCGACCTCCGGCGAAGTTCCTCGCGCGAGCGCGGCAGCAATATGGGCAGCCTCTTCCAGGGTTTTCGCAGGCTGAAGGCCGGCTTTACGCACGGGTTTGGCCTTCCCCCCCAAGAAGCAGACAACAGCAGGTTTGCCACCGTTCTCAGATCGCGCATCCGCATCCAGTTGCGTCAATACCTTATCCACCACTTCCAGGGCTGGAGGCTTGGAGACAAGTAATAACACTTCTGTGGCTGGATCGGCTTGCAATGCCCGGATACCCTCGATCATCATAATACCGCCGACCTCAGACGAAAGATCGCGGCCTCCTGTACCAATGGCCTGGCTAATCCCTACCCCCAATTGGGTCAGAGTGCTAGTAACAGCTTGCAACCCCGTACCACTGGCGGCCACAACGCCCACCGGTCCAGGGATAACGGCATTGGCAAAACCCAAGGCCACACCGTTGAGGATTGCAGTCCCGGCATCCGGTCCCATGACCAACAAGCCTTTTTCGCGTCCCAACTTCTTGAGTGCAATCTCATCCTCTATACTCACGTTATCGCTAAACAAGAACACGTGCAACCCACGTTCCAGGGCATCGCGCACCACACCCGGCGCGTAACGTCCCGCCACAGAAACCAGGACAATATTTGCGCCATCCAGTCGTTCAATCGCGGTTGCCATCGTCTTAGGGGATGGCGCCATACCAGTTTCAACCTTAGGAGCGCGCGATGCCTTAAGTAGCGCGGCGGCGGTCTCCATCGCCGCCGCCGCGCGTGTTTCATCCGGGACCCGTACCGCGATGATAAGGTCATCGGCCGATGCCCCCTCAACTTCCGGCGTCAACAACGCGGCATCCTTGAGAATCCCCTTGTTCGCTGGCGTGCCCATCACCACAGCCGCATCCTGTACCCCATCCAATTTGAGCAATCCCTGCGCCACTTCTAACAGAGTGACCGAGTCATAATATTCTCCACTTTTGATAAGAACCTGTGTAATCAAAATAACCTCCCTTGAAAATAGCGAATAGCGAATTACGAATTACGGATTCAATTTTCATCCAACTGCTGGTGAACGCACCG
>JAFGFI010000229.1 GCA_016931185.1 Anaerolineae bacterium | reverse complement strand
TAAGATGCTGCTGAGGCATGAATACGGGCTAAAGCTGTTTTGTGTGGAAGGTTTCAGTGAAGACGACAATGACTCCCCGTACACAGCTATGATGGAGCAGATGTTGGCTGTCTTCTCCGCGTTTTACTCCAAGAATCTCAGCAGTGAAACCAAGCGTGGTAAATACCAGCGGGTGGTGAATGGGGAGTTCAACGGCAGTGTGCCGCCTCTGGGGTACGATCTGGTCACCACGCTGCAGGCAACCCCTGAACATCCAGCGGGGTTGTATATCAATCCTGAACAGGCGGAAGTAGTGCTGCGCGCGTTTGAGCGATATTCAACCGGCCACTACAGCGATTCCGAGATCGCGCAGTGGATGAACACCCAACCAGTGATCCAGCGTCTGCGGATGGACAAAAAACCGGTGGGTAAAGAGACGGTGCGTGATATGCTGCAAAACCGGACCTACCTGGGTTACGTCGCCTACTGTGAAACCGAGTACAGTGGCACGTTAGGACAGGGCAAACGATCCAGCCGCCATCGTAAAGTCTGGATGGAAGGGAAACATGAGGGGTTCATTCCGGAGCCGTTATTTGAGGATTGCCAGTCAGTCCGGGCTGGTCTGGCCCGGAAGTTCAAAACCGACGCCGTCATGCGCACCTACGTCTTACACGACCGGGTGTACTGCGCGCACTGCGTCTCGAACATGCCCTCCGGGCTGGTGGACGAGAACTATGGCAAGATGCGTCCCTACTGGGACCACCGCCGGGAGTATGGTTACTATCGCTGCCTGTGCAAGGAACGCGGCTACCGACCCTGTCCGCAGCACGCGGTCCGGGAGGAATCGGTCAACGAGCAGGTCATCGACGTGCTAACCCACCTGGAGATTCCCGACAACTTTCGCGAACGCGTTGAAGCGGCAGTACGGGATCGCGTGGAGAACGAAGCCGCGTTGAAACGCATGGAGGAAATCCGGGAGATCATCGAGCGGGTGGATCTGAGGTGGGATCATGGCTTCATCAGCCAGGAGGAGTATGTCGAAAAACGCGGGCAGTTACAGCGTGAGATAGAAGCGCTGCGTCCCATCGACTACGATGAATTGCATGAGGCCGCCGATCTGATCCAATACTTTCGCACCTATTGGGACGGGTGTGCGGACATGGAGAATCCGGCGCACGCACGCCAGCAGTTATTGCAGAAGATCGTCGATCAGGTGTTCATTTACCGGGATCGGGTGATTGCGGTCGCCTTACATGGCAATTTCAGCGTCATTCTGAATACTGGGGAGGATGAGATGCCGGGGGAGCTGGCTGAGGTCTTGAAACAAAATGGCTGCGCTATCATCTTCAATGACGCGCAGCCAGGACGGGAGCGACGGGCGTCGCATTATCCTAGTCCACAAAAATCGACTAGTTGTAGTATCCGCCTGCTCGTTCCTGTATTTCAAACGATACGCGGAGCAGACTATCTTTGATGCGCTTAATTGTGCGAGGCTCGATGGAGGTCGCGCTTCTCATTGCCTTCCATTCTGCGACACTGTCATATACGCAGTGTCTCAGGTAATTGAGAACGCCTTCGCTTCCCCTTAGCTGTCCCCAGTGCGGATGTTGGCTGTTCACTATAATAACGACCTCATCCTCTCTGGCAGACTCGGTTACCACATATGGGTCATTTGGAGATCGGTCGCCAGCAACGTACACCTTTACCACTATAGGTAATCCGCCCATCCTCACCGTGAGCTCCGGAGCCCGTGTTTCTTCAACAGCTTCAATTATTTGTTGGTCGCTCTCGTTGATAACCTCTTCAGGTGGAATCACCGTGATTTCGATGGCGTCAGCCATCTCCGGTGCCTCTAGTTCCTTCCGAAGTTCATCAAGCGCCACGCTAGTCTCTACATCAGATGGTCCTGGCTGTTCGTCTCGAGTAGGTCGGTAATCCCTAGCGAAATCCCGGTAATCTCCACAATGCTCTAGGAGAAGTTGTTCGACTTTGTCCTCTTGATCTCCTAACCAGAGAATATCATCTTTGGTATGACTTACATCAAACTCGTCCAGATTGATTTCTCCAACCATACGCTGATTAATCAAGTCGTTTGAACCGTCGAGCTGCCCATAAATCGATTGTGGGCGCCAGGCATCTGGCCAACCTCTTACAACCCTACCCGAATGTAAAATGGAGAAGCCCGCATTTGCACGGCCTCGAAATCCACCAGCCAGAATACCAACCCAACCATGGACGCGTTTGCCATCTACCTCAAAATCAAAATCCCTTCTCAAAGTGGACCCATCTATTGCAGTATGAAGAGGGAAATCGTCCCAAGTCAAAACAGAACCCTGCCACTCTAGGGTTAACAAATTGCGCCTAAAATCCTCCCGATACATGGAACTCAAAAACTGAGCGATCTTGCCTAGAGTGCGACCTTTCCAGACACGATTATGCGAGTAAATCTCCAGAATCGTATAATGCTGATCGCTGGGAACGTCATGGATTTCACTAAATGGCAGGCTGGAATCGCCCGTCGCAATCTTATCTACGTCGACCGCAACTGTATATTCTGTGGTTTCACCTAGCTTTTTTGTCCTGATGGTCCAGTAGTTGCCTATCCAGCAGGCTGCAGTCTTCATACCCATGCCATAGCGAGATCGACCACTTGGTCTAACAGGTGGTAAGGCAACATGAAGAGCATGTTCCAGTTCATCTGCCGACATTCCCATGGCATTATCTACGATTCGGAGCAGACCATCTCCATCCTCGTGTCTTCTGTCATATGCTACTGAAATACTGAGTCTGGTCCTCTCGCGAGCGTACGCCTCGTCCAATTCCGCTTGATGATCAAAATAAGACTGCGTGGAATTGTCAACGAACTCGGCAATCGCGTGCCAAGCAGTATAAGCCAATCTCTTGTAGGAGTTGATAACATCGAGTCCGATTCTCAATTCCAGTGACATTCAAAAGCCTCCTGAAGGTGCACATCAACGCAGTTTGTCGCGAATAACCAGAGAACCCTCTGATGTACGAAGGATCTCATAGGTCTGTTTTGGAGAGAGAGAGGAGAGTCCTTGTGGCGAAAGCCATACCGTACTCTCACTATCAATCCGAATCCATTCAGTCATCATATCTTTGTAACTTAGGGTCACTTTATCGCCTGAAACACACTCAAGTCCAGCTGGTGACTGAATAACTAGCCAAGTGCGAATAAATGGATCAACATGACATTCAGTAATCACATCTATTCGTGGAGTGGGTAATTCTCCATCTATTCGGAAAATATACTGATTCTTCGCCGAACGATAGATTTCAACTGTAGATAACAGGGCGTTGTACCTTTTCAGCGCCAATTTCCATTCTGGTTTTTGCTCGTTTACAATCACTAATACCCTGGGCGCTTGGCCCTTCATCATTAGGGAAATCTTTACAGGGTCTAGATGCCGTAGTTGACGGGTCAGAGCGGTCGCAACTTCTTCTGAATAAGTTGCGTTCGCAAGTATCTTTACCTGCGGGAGCACGTGTCCATCAAGCGAATGATTTCCGGTTTCGACTTCAACTACCCACCACTCGCGGTATTGCTGTTCAATCAGCGCCAGGTCGGCTCGTGCACCACCGTCTCCATCAAAAACAAGGGTCTTGAACGGAACGGTATAATAATCCGGGAAAATAAGTTGCCCCTTTTGCAGAATAATGCGCTCATATTCTGACTCCAACATTGTAGTTGGCGCAAGTTGTTCAAACCACTCACCATTTAATAATAAACGTGACATCTTTGCTTACCTCGTAACTTGGAGCCAACTAACGGATGTGATTTCCTGTAAGTCGCGCGCCTCAGCTGACAGCCGTTTTTCTTCGGAGTCGGTCGCGTAAATAGTGTATACTCTAGCAGTAGTTTTGCCGGGGGCGGGGCGTAACACTCGTCCGAGCCGCTGTATTCTCTGTCGGTAGCTTGCAGTCGCGCTTGCGATTATTGCGACTGTTGTCTCAGGGACGTTTATGCCTTCATCAAGTGCTCGACAAGAAATTAGCACATCATATATGCCTTGTCGATATAACCTGAGATTATCACGACGGATCGTAGGACCAACCCGGGTATGGTAAATTCCTACTCGGTGGTGCCTTGTGCGCAGATTGGCGTAGATTTTGTTCGCCGCATCTACACGTTCGTGGAAGACTATTACGCGTTCCATTCGATGCTGCTCAACCAGCTTGACTGCAGATGGAATTCGCATAGTAGCTCCCGCAACAACTCCGGCACGTCTCTGAAGTAGACGGATCACCTGGCTTTCGTGCTCTTTTCCTTCACTGGCTTTAGTCTGTAATACTGCGATTCTTCGTGTTAAGCCGTCATATGTTTTTTGCTCATCTGAGAGAAGTTCGATTCTTACATTAACCAACTCAAATGGAACGATAACCCCATCTCGAAATGCTTCGGTGTAGTCATATGTATAGATGATGTCCCCAAGAACGGGTGCAATCTTTTCTTCAAAGCCCTCATCATATTCTCGCTCGGGGGTAGCGGAGAGACCGAGCGCAGCTTGATGATTGCCTTGCAACGCTAAAGCGTTCTGTGGGCTTCCAGCATGGTGGCATTCGTCAACGATGAGGAAAGTATCAAAATCACCGGCTATTCGAGGAGCATGATCGCGTGCAGTATTGATCACAAGGATATTAACTATAGCGGGGTTTTCCGGTTTTTCTTGCCCTGAAAAGGTCGCGATATCTGTTAGCGGTACACGGAGCACTTCCTGGAGAGCTACATACCATTGGTCGAGTAGGGACACGGTCGGAACAACAATCAACACGCGTCCTTCTGGGTACCTGCGTCTGAATTCAAGGATGCACATGAAGGCAAAGACAGTTTTGCCTCCGCCCGTAACAATTCCAACTACGCCCCTGTGCTTTCGCTTCCACGCTTCGAGTGCAGCTACTTGCCAAGTTCGTGGTTGTAGTGCCAGAGTCCAAATACCTGGATCGTTATTCGTGGCCTAATCCCCATTGGACAAAAAAATCGGTGGAAACCGTCCCTTGGAGCCCTTAATATAGTCCTCTTGTGGCTCAATGGCAATCCACTTTCTGCCTAGTGCCTCAGCTGCGGCACCAGTTGTGTTACTTCCGGCAAATGGATCCAAAATCAAATCCCCGGGCTCAGTGAGGAATTTGATGAAGAATTCGGCAACCTCAATTGGCATTCGAGCAGGATGTGGCTTCAGGTCATTTTCGCGGCAGTATTTTAGGTAACGAGTTCCTGCACTTGTATTGGCAACCGAAATCACATTGGGAGGAATAGCCCCCTTATTGTCAGTGAAGAAGGATTCGGCTCCAATGTGATGTTCAGAGGGTCGAGAACCTGCATTATACTTTTTTGTCTTCAGAAGTTGCTTCATTGACTCACTATATTCCTGCAAAACATTCCGGTTGTCTGCTTTGGGCCGCGCAGTGGTTGACATCCACCAGAGATGAGTGTATGCGTCTTTGACCCGTATCCTTTCAACATTCACCCACTGCGCTGGGGATGGAAGTTTGGCAGGGTTATACCAGACAAACTGTTGACATAAATGAAAGTTCCCCTCATCAAGAAATGCGAGTAATGCTCTTAGGGCCAGTGTTGACATCACGGGCTGGCCAGCTTCCCACGAATTGCCAACCTCTATAACAATCGAGCCATCAGGAGTCAGGAATTTTCCAAAAATCGGCGCAAATGCAGCCAGCCAATCGATATAATCTTGCCCTTGCCGATTACCATACTTCTTCTTTCTGTTTAGAGGAAAGGGGGGTGATGTAAATAGAAGATTCACTTTTCCTCGAAATGGTTCGGCGAAGGGCGATTCAAGAACTTCCTCAGCCAGACCCTGAGCAAAAACACCTAAATCAGTGGTATACGCTAATTCCATCATCAATAACCTTTGTACCCTGTTCGAACAAATGTGATATCCTATCCTCATTGTACACGGGGAAGGGATTCCCATGAACAATACTTTAGCGGCGCATCAAATTGCTAACGGACTGGCGCAGCTTAAGCCTGAATCGTTTGCTATCCCGCCTCAACGGCTGCTCAGCATACATCCATCCGATCGCGCCTAGCATATTGTCCCATGTTTAGTGACATCCTGGTAGTTGGCGCGCTCCTTGAGTTTGGTGCGTTCCCATTTCTCGACATACTGCTGGGGGGGCGTGATCCGGCATGGAGATGTTCTCGGTGGCCGGAAAACAGGTCTCAGCTGGCAGTATGGCACCGTTGAGAGGACGTGAGCGACCATGCGGCAGGGCAATGAAAAAAAGGGCCGGGCAGCCCGTAGTGAGCCACCCGGCTGCTTCTGCCATGCTCACATGACGGGTACCGGTAGATGGTCATCGCCGTCGCGCTCGCGCGGCCAGTCGGTGCCCTCGCGCCGCGCGGTGTTCACCAGCCCGGCGATGTAGGATTTGCTGTGTCCCACCTGGCCGGCGATGGTGGCGAAACTCAGCCCCTGCCGGCGCAGTTCGCACACCTGGGCGACCAGTTCGGGCGGGTAATGCTTGCAGAGGCCCTCGACCGCTGCCGCTGAGCGTCCCACCAGCGCGCCCACCTTGCGGTAGCTCAGCCCGGTGGCGTACAACTC
>JAFGFI010000228.1 GCA_016931185.1 Anaerolineae bacterium | reverse complement strand
TGGCACGCCCTTGAACGTGATACTGCGCGCCACCGACCTCTTCGGGCAATCCGGCACGACCGGCAGCGCGCAGACCTTCGTGGTGGACGCGCTCCCGCCTACCGTCACGCTCGACGCGGCGCTTTCCCAGGCCGCGCCGGGCAGCGTGGTCAAGGGGAACTCGGTCCGGTTGAACGGAGCGGCGGCGGACAATCACGGGCTGGATCGCGTGGAGGCCTGCGTGGGCGGCGTGTGTACACCGCTGGGACTGCAATTCGCGGCGACGAGCGGCAAGCGCATCTACGACGACGCGCCAGCAAGCCCCATCAGCCTCACTGCCGCCTGTCTGGTGCGCACGTTCACCGTGACCGATAGCTTCACGCTCGGTTCGGTGAGCGTGGGATTCATCGCCGCGCACGACCACCGCGACGATCTACAAGTCGAGTTGGCGTCGCCTTCTGGGACGCGCGTCCGGCTGGTGGAAGACGATGGCGTGTCGGGCACAGACGCACGTCACTACAACGTGCTGCTGGATGATGCCGGCGGTGGTTCTTACAACAGGGCTGGCGACGACGATCCCACCGCCGCGAGCGGCACATTCGCCCGCTTGGCGCGGCCTGCCGCGCCGCTGCGCGCCTTGGCAGGTGAGTCCGCCCAGGGGACGTGGACGCTGACGGTGTGCAATACGAATTCGGCGGCGGATGAGGGCGACTACCGGCAGAGCCGTCTGATCCTCACGCCACAGGCCGGACAGAGTCTCCCGCAAACGGGTGCGTGGGCCTACACGCTCTCCGCCGGGGACGAGCGCGTGGACGCCATCGAACGCACGGTCTCACTTTACGGCGTAGACCTGGCAGGCAACCGGGCGGAGGCGCTGACCGCGCGCTACATCCTGGACAACGTCGCGCCGGTCATCACGGTGACGAACATCGCCAACATGGCAGTCTACAGCCCGAGCCTGACGGTACTCACCGGCGCCGTCACAGACGGCGGCGCAGTCGCCAGTATGGCCGTGCTGGTCGAAAGCGATGAGGCGACCTACCGGGATGTGGCCGTTTTGGACGGAACAACATGGCACTACACACTGCGCCCTATGTCGCCCGGCCACTACACACTGTGGGTTGGCGCCTACGATACTGCTGGCAACATGACGAGTATTGGCCCGTTCGAGGTGGAGGTACATATATCAATCTTCCAATTGCTTTACTTGCCACTTGTATCATGTGATTATATCCCAAATAGCAATTCCCGGAGGTGAGTTAAGAAGTTCAGCCATGGTCGCAAACGATAAGTCATAGAATACTCCACGTATACGTTCCCACAAGCGGCGTTTGCTGCCGATTTTGTGCCACGCAGCTTGCAAGAGTGGACAGGCAAATTGTTGCACCGGATCGACGGCAAAAGCTAACATTATCAATAGGGCAAAGACCACCGACAAATAAGAGCATTTTCGATCCTGCAAAAATTACATTTTGCTTTTCTAGGATCTCATGATAACATGAATCATCAAGATGCGGACTGAGCTTTGATTCTTGCCCTTCATTCATACCTTTTTACGCTTGATAGGGCATAAAGTGTAAAGGTAACTTGAACCGTCCCAACTTGTCCTATCTCAAAAGTATATCAGGAGATTCTTATATGAACGACATTTTTGATGAGCTTTTTGCTATCATTTTGGATCGGAAGGTGAATCCGCTTCCAGGCTCATATACAGTCAAATTATTGACTCATCTGGATGAGGCCTTAAAAAAAGTAGGCGAAGAAGCGGTCGAAGTCGTCTTAGCCGGTAAAGGGCAAAGTGACGAACGACTGATTTCCGAGGCCGCCGATCTTATCTATCACCTACTGGTTGTATTAGCAACACGAGGATTAACGTTAGATGATGTGCGCACAGAATTAAGACGAAGGCGAAAGGAACAATAAAGCCTATGACAAATGCAAAGCAACCAAAACCTGGTTTTCATAATCTTTTTCTTTTCGATGTCGATAGTGTTTTGGTAGAAGCCCTGGGGTATTTGCGCGCTTTACAGGATACCGTGGCGCATTTTTCACAATGGATGGGTGTAGGAAAACACCCACCCACCGAGGCAGAAATCCGGGCCGGGGAAGCTTATGGGCTTACTTCGGAATGGGACTCCGCTCCTACTTATATTATCACGCTCCTGATAGAACGTCTACGGCTGAATCCTATTCAGCATCGTGATCCCGCATTAGTGCGATCTAGTCGTTGGTCTAACATACTAGATACACTTGGCAGATCGCCACTACTTCTACCGCATCCTAACTACACTGCTATCGCCGCGCAGATTGGGGCACGTCTGCGCCAGGATGGTGGTGCAACCGCAACAGCAGCGCGCATTGTATTGGGTGAAATAGCACAATCCCTCCCCCCGTCATCACGTGCTATGATCATTAACCTGTTAGACGATCTCCTGGGACACACCCATGATTTTCAACTAGCACCCATCACCCAATATTTTCAACACCTGGCTATCGGCAATGAGCGTATTGCAGAGACCTATGGGACAGCTCCCATATTCACTTCTCCATCCTATCTGAGTGAATATGATATCCCACTTTTAGACCCCCAAATTCGTGATCGGCTACTAAAACAGATCCAAGAAGGGGAACTTGGAGCTACACTCTATACTGCGCGACCCAGCTATCCGCCTATGGATGCAGACATCCACGACACAACAACCTCCAAAATCGGCTATTCACCAGAAGGGGAACTCGCGCGTTCTCTAGTAGGGTTAGACAAATTACCCCTCATTGGTCTGGGGCATGTAGGTTGGTTGGGGTTACGAGTAGGCGTAGACGTTGCCACGCTGGTCAAGCCCTCCCCGGTACAGGCCCTCGCCGCCATCGGCGCAGCAGCATCAGGGCAAGAAGCAACATCCCTAGAAGCAGCGTGGGCTTTGTATGCTGAACGACGCCTCACACCGCCATTAACCGACTTGGGGAGGACGGCCATTCACGTTTTTGAGGATAGCACAGGAGGATTACGAGCGGTGCGACATGCAGTTGCCCTGCTTAACGCGGCCGGTATACCCGTAACCTATCACCCTTATGGCATCACACCGGCCACTGGCACGAAGAAAGAGGCAATGACAAAGGAAGGAGTACAAGTTTATCATTCAGTAAATATTGCAGTACAGGAGGCCTTCAACAGACTATAAAGTCTACCCTACTATACTTTCCGGCGATAGAAGGAAATACCCGCCGATTCAAATCCGAGCGCAGCCGCATTGGACAGAACCTCGGAACCGCCCACAAACAATATACCACCTGGACGCAACGCGTCAGAAAACTGTCGATACAACTGTGTTTTTACATCTTGCTCGAAATATATTACTACATTACGACATACCAGCAAATCTATGTTTTCTGGGAACGGATCGGATAATAAATTATGACTTTGAAACGTAATCTTACGCTGTATATGCTCGATTACCTTATACTCTCCTTCTGCTGTAACCCTGAAATACCGTGAGAGCAAATTTGATGGGATATTGGCAACTTTATCCGCCTCATAAGGCCCACCAGCACGGGCATAGTCTAATGCAGAATTATCGATATCCGTCGCTAAGATAAAATGCACACGGTACGGTCCGGTCATTTCTGATAACATAATTGCCAGGGAATAGGGTTCATGCCCTAAAGAACATCCTGCACTCCACACACGCAAACGAGGGTTGGTACGTAATAATTCAGGCAAAATAGAATCACGGAGATATGCAAACTTCTCCGTATCACGGAAAAAAGATGATACATTGATTGTTAAATAATCCCTGAGCTTACTGAGAGCTTTAGGATCATCCTGAATCGCTCGAAAAAAAGTCGGCCAGTTTGGATAACCAGAGCGCAATAGATAAGTTCGCAAGCGACGCTGTACTTGCGGCGCTTTATAAGCATTAAGGTCCACATCAAGCAGTTTGCGCACTTTATATTTGATAAAATTGTATTCGCGTTCTTCCACAGTTATACATTCGCCTACGATACGCGCTCTTGCGCTTTGTTGACCAATTCCACAAGCGTTGCTGCCACTTTTGGCATAGGGACAATATGATCTGCCAAGTCGGCCTCAATTACACTGCGCGGCATACCGTAAACGGCACATGTCGATTCATGTTCCGCGACAATAATACCCCCTGTGGACTTAATATAATGCGCTCCCACAGTACCATCGGCACCCATACCCGTGAGGACGACACCGATGACCGATGCTCCGTGATATTGCGCTGCGGACTCCATCGTTATATCTACAGCAGGTCGCACACCATTACGTCGTGGACCTTGATCCAGTTCAACCTGACGGCGACCCCTAAATTTCAAGTGATACCCGCTAGGTGCCACCAGTACTAAACCACGCGCAATCCGGTCCCCGTGGGCCGCTTCTTGCACTGTAAGGGCAGACGTTTGATTCAAACGCTGTGCCAATGACGCCGTAAATCCCAGTGGCATATGTTGTACTATAATCAAGGCTGCAGGTAAATCACCGGGCAAATCCGCCAATAGTTGCCGCAGCGCGCGCGGCCCGCCGGTAGAGGATCCGACAATGATAAGCGGGTCATCCGTATGAAATGGCTGCGGTCCCACACGTTCTGTCGACGATGGTGTAGGTGCAGGTTCAACGGTTTTGATCAACCGAGAAGAACGCATTCCCCCCGCAGCTCTGATTTTAGGGATCAGTTCCTTAATCGTACTACGAATATTAAAAGATTGAGAAGGTTTAGGCACGCAATCCACAGCTCCAAACATAAGCGCCTGAACAGTAATACGTGCCCCGCGCTGTGTGAGCGCGCTCAACATAATCACGGGGGTGGGATTCTCCACCATAATACGCTGAAGTGTTTCCAATCCCCCCATACGCGGCATTTCCACGTCCAGAGTAATCACATCTGGTTTCAATTCCGCAATCTTTTCTAGCGCCTCTATTCCATCATTAGCTCGTCCCACTACGGTGATATCGGGTTCAGCATCCAAATATTTGGTCAACGTGTGACACATGAACGGCGAATCATCTACAATTAGAACTCGTATCGGTTTCACTTCAATACCCTCTTTAGTACAGAAAGTAATTTTTCCTGATCAATCGGTTTAGGCAAAAAATCTTTTGCCCCCAATTGAATCGACATGGTAGCCGCAGCGGGTTGATCCAGTGCAGTAAGCATAATCACCCTGGCAGTAGGATCAAAACGACGAATATCTGCCAGCGCCTCCAATCCATTCTTCTGCGGCATTGTAATATCCATAATCACCAGATCGGGGTTGGCCTGCTCATAGACACGAACTGCCTTCACACCGTCATCGGCAGTAACGATCTCGTGTCCATGTTTGATCAACAACCTTGCTAGATGTCCACGTATAAAAAGACTATCATCAACAATCAGAATTTTGGCCATCTTGGTCTCCTCATTCTATCAATTTCACACTAGTCAGATTCCCTCAACTCTCATTAGTTGAGTGGTAGTTCTCTTCGACCCATCGTTTTCACCGTGACTAACCCTGTAGCAATGTAGAGTCTCACTGTACGTCCCATGCTTCCCCCTGTGGCCTCAGCCTTAATGGGAATCCCCTTAGCCCGCAATACTGAGCGCGCCATTAACACATTACGCTCTCCAATATTCAGAACATCGGTGAAATTTTCTCCCAATAGTAAACTGGCGCCTCCACACAAGTAGGCTGCCAAACGATAACGCATTGCTCCCAGGTCAAACATCGCGGTAAGTAACAAAGGAATACCATGATCTACGAATTTAGTTAACATCCCTTCAGTATGACCTGCAGTCATAGTTGGAAGCAACGCGTGCAACATTCCTCCCACTCGCGCCACCGGATCATAGAGACACACACCCACACACGATCCTAACCCGTAAGCCACCAACACATCAGCAGGATGATTACTTACCATCATATCACTAATACGGACAGGCCGTATGTTTTCAATCACATTATCCAACCATCATAAAATGTCGGTATTGAAAATAATAAAAACCAGGATTTCAAATCTCATTTAATCCGGCAAAATCCAAAAGCACAATCTTACGGTTTTCTCAACATCCTCAAAATTAGATTCGACGATCATCAATTTGTCGTGCATGACCACATCTGATGTTAAGATTAAATTTAGAATAGCGCCGAGCATATCTACAACGACGGCAGGGGGAGTCGGACGCAATAAATCTGTTCTTTGAGTAAGTTTAGATACGGCGTTCAAAAAATAGGCTACCGTGAGATTTCCAATTTCGGCCAGGGCAGAACGCTGCATCAACCCCAAATACGTCGAAGTGCCTAAGGGTACATTCATCAACAAATCCACTAAATGCATCGCGCTAGACATAGAAAGGGTCAGAATAGCCTGTCCAGACAATGCGCCCTGCATCCTGAGATAAATGCCCACTGTTCCGGCTTCCAAATCGCTATTACAGGTTCCTAACTCAGAAATCGGCCTGATGGCAACTGAAGGAGAAGTGTAATTTAATTCTTTGTTCACCATAGTCGATAGACCATGGGCAACATGCGCCATCACTTGCTGCAATCGCTCGTCAAAACCCTGTTCAGTCGTCAAACAATCCCACGTCATTTCTGAATGACGCGCCATTTTAGAATGGCCTATTAGTTGTTCATCCATACACTTCCCTCCTGCTGACGGACTCGCATAACGGCATTGATTAACCCGGGAATATCTACTATCAGCGCTACACGACCATCACCCAAGATCGTACACCCCGATACCCCCGGTATATTCCCAACAACTGTACTTAATGATTTTACCACAATCTCCTGTTTACCGATCAACTTATCCACAATCAAGCCCGCGCGCAACCGTCCCCACGAAACGACAACAATAGCCGTTTTGGTATCCTGCGCCGGGGCGGCTAAACGCGGGTGCGCGAAAAACTGACGTAAATAGAGCAAAGGAAGCACCTGATTTCTCCAGTGAATAATCGGCGTGCGTTTAACACTGTTAAGCACCCAATCGTCTAAATATAGAGATTCGATAACACCCGTCAACGGGATTGCATAAATATCCTCCCCCAACTCCACCAACATCGTTTGCAGAATTGCCAGCGTCAAAGGCAATGTAATACGGAAGGTTGTCCCCTTCCCTTGCACACTGTCCACCGTAACCGATCCACCAAGACGTTTCACATTTGTCCGCACTACATCCAACCCCACGCCACGTCCGGATACCCCGGTCACTACTTCCTTAGTGGACATCGTCGGTTGGAATAGAAGCGCGATCACCTGCGAATCATCGAGTTGAGCAGCCTCAGCCACGGTCATCATCCCCCGGTTAACGGCTACCTCACGCACACGCTCCCGATTAATACCACGCCCATCATCCTGCACCGTCACTACGATATGGCCCTCTTCATGAGCGGCCATCAATCGTACAGTGCCGGTGGGAGGTTTGCCAACCGACATACGTTCGCGTGGCGACTCTATACCGTGGTCCACCGCATTTCGCAGTAGGTGTATAAGGGGATCACCAACCGCCTCAATAATCGAACGATCAAGCTCAGTTGTCTCACCTCTAATCACCAGATTTACTTGCTTGTCTGCTGCACGCGCCACATCCCGCACCAAGCGCGGGAATTTCTGGAACAGAGTAGCAATCGGCAACATCCGCGCTTGCATCACTTCGTGCTGCAATTGATCCACAACACGCTCAAAATGCGTTGACAACTCATCCAACGCTCCAAAAACGCCATCTCTCTGGCGATTTCGACCTAGATTATATTGGATACGCAACATCTCCTGAATTTGGAGCATACGGGTTCGATCGGTAACCAGTTCTCCTACCAGATTCATCAAAGTATCCAAACGTTCAACACTAATACGCACCGTATCCTGTCCGGCACGTATCCCCTCTGCCCCAGTCTGCTCTATCCCCAAAGCAGGTCGCCCCTCTTTCCCCTCAGCCCGTTCGGCATACATCTCTGGCATCATTGACTCAAGCTCAACTTGCTCTCGCGTAGCGCGATAAGGGGACACACAAATCTCATCAATATCAGAAATCTCGGCTAAAAGGGTTTCAATCTCTTCAAAATCAACCTGTGTCGCCAAAAGCAGCCACAAATAACCTTCATGTCGCTCCGCAGCCAGATCTGCCTGCGAGGGATATTGTACGACCACTTCCCCCTCTTCCATCACGGCCATCACGGCCTGCATCAAACGCGCAGTAGGAGCAAATGCGTCAGGGGCCACCGTGACCTCAACGTTGAGTATTGTATATCCCGTTTCCCTATAATCCTGAATGTGGCCTACTTGCTCCAACGTAAGCTGACGCGGCCCCATACCCGAGAATTGCATATTTTGGGGAATGACACTTGCAGTTGGCAGCAAAGAGGATTTCACACCCCCTTTCTCCAACTCAGTAGAAGTCTCCCCCCTTTCCTTTACAGGTAGTGGCTTAGTCATTGTGGCGGATTCATCCGAAGCAGCCTGTTCAATAAAACTGTTAAGCCAGGCTATCAAGGGCGCAACATCCATCCCACTGGGTTCGCGTGTGACCACCTCATCACGCAGAGCCTTCAAAGCATCCACAGCCGCTAACAAATCATCTACTACAGCTTGATTCACTGTTAACGTCCCTTTCCGCATCCCATCGAACAACGTCTCCATGGTATGGGTCAAATCGGCCATACGATGATGTCCCACCGTCGCTCCTACGGCTTTGAGCGTGTGCGCCGCCCTAAAAATGGCATTCAACCGTTCTAGTGCTCCGGCTTGTTTCAGACCTCCTTGCTCTAGAGCCAGGATCCCCGTTTCCATTACTTGGAGATGCTCATTTACATCTTGGAGAAACAAATCCAGTTCATCATCCTCTAACTCAAATACCAACAGATCATCCATATTTGCCTCCCAGATCTGACAAATTTAGATCGCCACTTTGCAAAATCTGTCAGAGCTTAACTTAAGGTGTTTCCAGGGCCTCAGTTTTTATTTTTTCTTCAAATATCCGTAAATCCTGTTCCTCTTTCGTAGAAAGCACACGTGGCAAATTTAACAAAATAGTCAAACTTTCATTCTCATCTTTCGCCTTGGCTATTCCGGTTATAAAAGTTGCCCGCACCGTCATCACAATCGCTGGTGGAGGTTCAATGTCTGCTTCTGAAATAGCACGCACCTCTAAGACCGCATCCACAATCATCCCCACCAACATCTCCTCTACCATCACCACCAAAATGCGTGTATCCTTAGTCGGCACTCGCGCTGGCAACTCAAGTCGTTTACGCAGATCGAACACCGATAGAATCTGTCCGCGCAAATTGGTCACCCCCTCTATAAATACTGGCGCGTAGGGAAACTTAGTCATAGGTTTTACTTCAATGACTTCTTCAACTGCATCAATGTTCACGCCGTAATGATCTCCTGCTAACTCAAAGATCACAAATTTATTTTCCATAATCTTTCACCTGCTTGAATAACAATTCGATAAAAAAATCAGGTCATCCATATTACGCCGGTAGTTTAAACTGCGCCACCAATGCCTGCAATTCCTCGGCCATCGCGCTCAACGATTCTGCCGACGCCGTCACTTCTTCCGCCTGCGCGCTCACCTCTTCCACACTCGCGCTCACTTCCTCCGTCGCTGCACTGTTCTCCTCCGAAATGCTGGCGATGTTCTCCACCGCGTGCGAGACCTCACCCGCCCCCGCCGCCATCTCTTCCGTTGCCGCCGTATTCTCCTCCACCACCGCCGAAACCGTCTCCATTGCCACCACCAACTCCCGAGCCAATGCCTCCATCTGCCGTGCCGCCTGCGCGATCTCATTCGTCTGCCGGTTCCCTAACTCCGACGCCGCTAGAATGTCAGTCAACGCCCGTTGTGACTCCCCAGCCCGTGTTACCCCTGATTCCACTTCAGCTACTCCCGCGTCCGCAGCCGCCACCGCAGCCGCTACCACCTGCTGGATCTCCCGGATCAATACCGTAATCTCCTTCGTCGCCCGAATCGAGTTCTCCGCCAGCTTGCGCACTTCATCCGCCACCACCGAGAACCCGCGCCCATATTCCCCCGCCCGTGCCGCCTCTATCGCCGCGTTCAGCGCCAACAGGTTCGTCTGCGACGCAATCTCATCGATTGTTGCCACTATATCTCCTATCTCGCCAGAACGCATCCCCATCTCCTGTACTCGCTGCGCCAGTACTCGCACCTTATCCTGGATCCCCTGCATCCCCGCTATTGTAGCTCCTACTTTTTGGGCCCCTGCGCGCGCCATCTGCGCCGCCTGGGCAGAACTCTGCAATCCGCCTTGCGCGTTCGCACTCACTTCCTCTGTCATACTTGACAATTGCCCCATCAATTCCACCGACCGCGCTACTGACTGTGCCTGCTCCTGCGCCCCCCGCGCTACCCCTTCTATCGAACGCGAGACTTGCTCCATCATAGCAATAGTATCCGTTACGCTATGTGTTTGCTCCGCCGTTCCCTGGGCAATTTGCTGTACTGTCGCCGCCACCTGTATTGTACCCGAGGCCGACTGTTCTGTTGACAAGGTGATCTGCTGACTGGCTGTTGCCACTTGCGCAGCGCTCTCTTGTACCTGCCCTACCAACTCGCGCAACTGAGTAATCATCCGTGCGAAAGCATGCCCTAATCTGTCCTGCCCTGAATATGGCACTACATCTGCTGTCAAATCCCCACGCGCTAACCAATCAGCCGCCTGGGTCATCGCTTGTTGATAAACCACCATCTGTGCAAATGCATGCCCCAAGCGATCTATTTTCCCCTGGGAAACAACTTCAACTTGTACATCACCCTGTGCCAAATGGTCCGCCGCATTCGCCATCGCCTGTTGGTAAGCCACCATCCGCGCAAAAGCCTGACCTAATCCATCCCGTTGAGATTGTGGAACAACATCCACGGTCACATCCCCCTGTGCCAACCGGGAAGCTGACTGCGTCATCGCCTGTTGATAAGCAATCATCTGCACAAATGCCTGTCCCAGCCGGTCAGTTTCTGCCTGTGGAACGACTTTCACCTGTACATCACCCTGCGCCAAATGATCTGCTGCATCCGCCATTGCCTGCTGATAAACTACCATTTGCATGAATGCCTGCCCTAACCGATCATAAGCGGATTTCGGTGCGATATTAACGCCAACACGATCATCAGCTACATCCCCCTGCGCCAACCGCTCCGCCGCCGTCGCCATACGTTGCTGATATATCACCATCTGGTGAAAAGCATTACCCAAACGATCATACTCAGAATGTGGGACAACGACAGCTCTAAGATCGCCCTGGGCCAGTTGGTCCGCTACATCCGCCATCGTTTGTTGGTATGCAATCGCAGCACGCAAAGCATCAGCCAACTGCCCTATCTCATCACGACTTTGATAAGCAGCCGTCTCACGTAAATCACCACCCGCTACCCTTTGTGCCACCGCAATCAACATTTGAATCGGCATCACTACCACACGAAACATCATATAAAATAAACCTATGGTTCCCGCAATGCCCACACTATACACCCCTATCACCTTAAGAGGAGATAGGCCAATCATACCTAGAATAAACCCTAATTCTACGTCCAAAATCACAGCCCCTAAAGCTACAGCCCCTAATTTAAGTACAACTCCTCGACCAGCAAGATATCGAATCGCTAATAATACAAGACTGGCTGCAGGTATCAACAACGCAATCATAATCAAAGCATCTCTAAGTATAGGATCCATCACCTTGACTTTCTCCTTATTATTAAACTATGCCGCCAATCTAAACTGTGCCACCAATGCCTGCAACTCCTCGGCCATCGCGCTCAACGATTCTGCCGACGCCGTCACTTCTTCCGCCTGTGCACTCACCTCTTCCACACTCGCACTCACTTCCTCCGTCGCCGCGCTGTTCTCCTCCGAAATACTGGCGATGTTCTCCACCGCGTGCGAGACTTCATCCGCCCCCGCCGCCATCTCCTCCGTCGCCGCCGTGTTCTCCTCCACTACCGCCGATACCGTCTCCATCGACGTTACCAACTCCTGCGCCGATGCTTCCATCTGCCGCGCTGCCTGCGCGATCTCACTCATCTGCCGGTTGCCTGACTCCGACGCAGCCAGAATGTCCGCCAACGCTTGCTGTGATTTCCCAGATCGAACAACGCCGGCTTCCACTTCGGTCACACCCTCATCCGCAGCCGCCACCGCCGCGGCTACCACCTGCTGGATCTCCCGGATCAGTACTGTGATCTCTTTCGTCGCCCGAATCGAGTTCTCTGCCAGCTTGCGCACCTCATCCGCCACCACCGAGAACCCGCGCCCATACTCCCCCGCCCGCGCCGCCTCTATCGCCGCATTCAGCGCCAACAGGTTCGTCTGCGACGCAATCTCGTCAATCGTCGCCACAATATCCCCGATCTCGCCGGAACGCACTCCCATCTCCTGCAC
>JAFGFI010000227.1 GCA_016931185.1 Anaerolineae bacterium | reverse complement strand
CATCAAGAACAAACGTCTACAAGCCGCTTGGGATACGGCTTACCTTCTCAAAGTGCTGTCGGGGTTCATTTAGATGCGATTGCCCTGCAAAAGACCTTCCCTCTTACTACACGCTTAAAAGTATGACACTATATGAGCCGGGATAGAGAATCCCGGCTCATACGGCATATACCTTGTTATTGCTGCAACAACGAGCGTAGTAGAAATCCCTCAATTGCCCTTTTCGTTCCGCGACAAGACCAGGCCACTCGCCAACAGTAGCATTCCTACCCAAACTACCACACTATTTGAGCTTACTGCCCCGCCAGATTCTGGCATCAGAGGTACGACCGCCGTCAAAGTAGGAAATGGGGTCGCTTCCACAGTAGATTCGGACGAGTGATGGTCGTCATGAGGAGCCGAAGTTGGCTTTGGTGGTATTGTAGGCACAGGCGGACGGGTCGCGGTAGGGATGGGCTCTTGTGCGACGACGTGAGCACCCGGTCCTGCCATCAAACTAAGGAACAGAAAGGAAGCCAATAGAAGCCCTACAACCAAGCCAAAAATTCTCACTCCCCTGGTCATCGACGCATACCTCCCTCGATAAGTTGTGGCCTTGGCGGAATTGGTGCAAAATGCTGCGGTGCTATAAAACCAGACGTGGCTTCAGCAGTGAAAAGTAATGGTCCATACCGATTGTTATCTTCCCGTGTCTCATCCACGCCGCCCCACGGATATGGCAACCCCCAAGAATCGACATAAGCCCAAAGCTGATGCTCGCCTGCATTAAACCCTTCCGGCCAACGGCTTTGTCCGGCATTATACCAGGCATCGCCCACCGTCAGGACTATCGATTCGCCACTGCCTAGCGCCGGCACTTGCCACGCAGCGCCATAAGCACTACCCCATTCGTGCCAGACCTGGTTGACCACAGGCAGATGTTGCGGATCAACACCTACATCCAGCCAGAAAGCTCCAGCTTCACCACGGCCTTGATTGGCAATGGACACTTGCAGTGGGTCGAGTTGAATGTCCGTAATCACCAAATCCGGCCGCCCATCGTAAGATACTAAAGGCAAATACACTGTCTTGGTTGGAGGTTCCTGATACGTTACCACCAGCCGAGGACGTAAAATATCGGCAGCCTCAGCGGGCCCATAGATGACGGCAGTAAAATCGCCCACATCGTCCGGATCAGGGTGCATCCCTACCATCATTCCGTAATTTGGAGCACCATCCACCCATATCTGCACGAGGGATGTTACATCCACAGTGTAACTCCCCGTTTGCCCAAATGCAAACGTAGTATGCGCCACCGTATCCGTAAGAATCTGAGGTAATTCATCCCACCGCGCTGTTGAGGTTGGTTGCCAGGGTTCGGCGACGGGGTATACACCACACTCCAACGTAGAGCCGGGAGCTGGGGTAACAGAATATCCATAATCGAATCGCTCGACATTCAACAACAGCCGGGCTTGTAATACTGTCGACTGGTACGGGATACGCGAAACATTGAAACGCAGATAAGTGCGATAGTAAACGGTATCGCTGAGAATGTCCGTGAAAGTGTATTGATTCAGGGCATTAGCAGCAGGTAAATTACCCACTTTAATGGCATCGTCAAATACACTGGTCACGCCGTTGACATGCTCCACGCACATGCTTTGTGTAGGCGGCAGGTCTGCCCCAAAAACCGGAGCCTGGGCCTTGGCAGGCTCCGGTTTGGACAGAAAGCCCCACAGCGCCATCGTGACCAACAGACCGCTCCACTTGATCACTCTGAGCCAAGATTTCATTGACTTACTCCCATACAAGTCCGCCGGAGTATGAGCGTACCCCGGCGGGCTTGTGGTTTATTTTATCACCGCATGACTAAGGGTAGATACACTTCAAAATACCGATTGGTATAGATAGCGACTACCTGAGAATGACGCCCTTCCACCAGTGTGTCATTCCTGGCGCGAATGACGTAGTAGTATACGGGGCCCAGCGGATTATCATAGATTCGGTTTTCCATCGCCGTGCCATCGGTAACCCAACCAACTTGCCGGAAGTTGCGATCCGGCTCAGTGCTGCGGTAGACGACATAATCCCGTGCCCCATCAATGGCGGACCAGTTCAAGAGCGTACGTTCGCGGTCGTGGTCCCAAACAGCACTTTGTAAATCCGGCGCTGGTAGTGGATCGCTACCCACATGTAACCCGAACTCACCGCCCAAGCCTGACTGTACCGTGAATATCTCATTGCCCCAGTGGTAAGCGTATTCAGCTGAGCTCTCAAGCAACAGCGGAACGTAGAACGGTGTCGTTTCCAACCGCGCCAGTCGCGCTCGGATCTCAGCGCTATCCGGCGGAGTGAAACGCAATTGCACTTTGAGGTGTTCCACATCCTGTTCTTTGTCGCCTACTCCGCCATATGGGAGCAGGGAAGGGAGTTGCCAGGTGATGACACCGCTGATGATCGAAGTGGGTTCCGGTACAACATCAATGATCTCAATCCCGTCGGTAAGGTTAATCGTCGCGCTGATCTCCGGCGTCTCGGCAATGCGATTGCCGAGATTGCGAATGTCAATATCCACCCAGGCGTCCACAATTTCGCCGGGCAGCGGATCAATGACTATGCCGCCATAAAAGGGGCTGGTCGTGGTCAGGATGGTGTAGGTGCCGCTGAGTGCCGGGCCGCTCACGGTAACGTACCCCCGATTGCCTGACACGGTCAACGGCACGTTGAAGCTATCCACGCCCACAAGCTGCGGTCCGTAATTGACCAGGTGATAGCCTGGCTCGGTCGCTGTGATTTCAGATCTAACCAGCAGCGTCCACTCGCCAGACATTTCCACGCCCTCTTGCTGTGGCAGTGTCTGCCACTCATTGGGAATCGTATATGTGATCAGCCGTGTAGCATCAGGCAAGACCGTATAAGTGAAGGGGACATCCTGTGTTAGCGTGTCGAAAAACGCAGCCCACTGCTCCGTATCGGTGTACATCTCAGTTGTTGCCAGTTGCTCCGCCGTTGCTATCGCGGCCGCAACCGGTGTCACGTACTCAGGCGATCGATCCACGATTTGCTCGGCGTATGTCTGCCCCAGGATGTACTGTACTTCACCGCCGACACCTACCCGCGCCACAGGCAGAGGGAAGCTTACAGCATCGGGGACATTGTCACCGGTCAAGGTAAAAACGATAGGGTACATCACACCCGGCGTGACACCTTCATCCACGTGTACTTTATAGTAGTACACACCGCGCGCAATATCCGGGATCTCTGTAGCCCACAAGTATGGCGTATCGTAGACATTCGGCGGTGGCTCCAGGCTGTCGGTGAAGATAGGCGTCAGCGTGATGCCGGTGGGCGCAACATATTCGAGGCCGACGTTGGTCCAGGTCTGCCCAGAGTTGTTCGTGATCTCGTAGACCAGGTAGGTTTCCCCTCCCGCTTCGACCGTAGCGAAGTGGAGGTCTTTGCCCCAACTGCCGCCCACTCGTACAGTAGCGGCCTTGTCGCCTCCGCCGTAGCTATCTACATAGACTTCCTCCCAATAGCGTTGGATGTCAGTCAAGGCGCTGATGTCGATGAGTTCGTGCGCCACGCCACCCTGGCGTGGCACCTGTGCCTCGGCCACACGTTTGACGACTTCGGGGTTAGCAGCATAGCCTTGCTCCACACGGACGTGGGTTATGCCGGTATCGTACTGGCCCGGCCCGCCGGCTTCGACCGGCGCGGCAAAGCGCACACCGCCATCGACCAGGAAGGAACCTTCACGCACATGCTCCGGATATGTCCGTAGGCGGGCCGTAATGGTGAGCATCTGCGGTTCATTCTCGGGCAACGCACCCTGGAAGGAAAGCAGCTCAAAGGCAGGATATTGGAAACTGTACTCATCCAGCAGTACAAAGCTCCCATTGCTGGATTCCCACGACAGGAACTCGATGTTGTAACCCAGGCCTCGTGGCAGCAGCTCCTGAAGGATCAGTTGCTCTTGAGCCAGGGTGCGATTCAGGCTCTCAGCCTTGATCATATAGGTGACGGTGAGCACCTGGGCCGCAGCCACATCGGGCAGCCGGTTGCCATTCTCACCCTGTATCTCATGAGTCGAAGCCACCTTGATACCCACCGCCTCACTAGTCTTGGGGTAAGGAATGATGTCGTAGAAGGAGCTACGCACCGTCTCGGTGAGCGTATGTGTGCGTCCCCAGAGATCAGTGTAGGTGATCTCCGAAGGCGTTGGAGTAAGCGGATTGTTGATGGCGGCTTCAGGGAAATACTCGCGGAAGGGGATAGGGTCCTGGCCTATGCCGGTATAGACGGACCCACCACTCCCTTCGAGGACAAGGGTATCAGTCACAGGTTCAACACTAAAGGACACGCCACGGCCAAACAGTTCCTGAGAATGAATCAAATAGCGAAGCGGAGGCGTTAGCTGATCATAAGCAAGCATGGTACCCAAATCAAAAGTCAGCGTGATGCCAGGTACCCAGAGATCACCATTCCCCGACTCCTTCTTGATAAGAGCTCGATATTCAAACGGAATATGCACAAAAGTGTGGCGCGGGTTGGGAATGCGAACCCAGGTCAAGCCATCCCAATCCTTTAAACTGTAAGCCCACTCCGATCCAGAGGTGCCTGCCGGTATAGGGTAATCCCGATCAGGGTATCCCATTGCGGTATTAAGAACGAAAACATGAGTTTCCTCAATATCTGGTACCACAATAGGCCGGTACCAACCGTAATGCTTGATGGTTGGGAATATCGTTTGATCAAAAGCGTCCTGGATTATACTAATGAGAGGGATCGTGACCGTATGTGTCAGATTGTTAGCTCGAGTTTCAAGCTTATTTTCCATTTCATGCCGAAGGTGATGATAGAAACCGTCAGATGACAAAGGGTAAGTATTATCCGGCTCTTTAGTTGGATTATGAACAATGAGTGGCGGCAACAAAGCGCTCACTACAGCATCCGGCCGATTCAATTGCACAGTACGAGCAGCTTCATTTTCCACCTGATAGCTAAATTGTGCTTGACCAACTGTGACTATACCTGGCTTGAGTGTATCTGTAGCTACATTGGCTGCCATGTAGGTCATCTCATGCTCGCCGGGTGGCAAAAGGTCCACCGTCCAGGTAATCCAGACACCATCAGGCAGTATGACAGGCAAGGTCAGAACTGTTCCCACGGTAGCAGTAGGAGACGCCAACAAATGGAACGCTTCAGTAATAAACTCCGAATACTGGAAATTCTGCACCGCTGTCATACCATGATTGGTTAACTGCGTGCGTACCAAAACCGGAATATCAGGTTCCAATCCTGGAACCACATCTGGGGGCGTTCCCGGCATAAACTGCTGCTCTACACTGACCTGAGCGCTTACCTGTTCCTCTCCTGCCGTGAACATCGCATGGTAAAGCAAACCATACGTACTCGTATTTGCCGAAGCATGTCCGCCAATGAGAATGACACCGCCGTTACCAATACGCCGCCGCACGATGGCGGCCTCGTCGTTGTCAGCATAATTAGCTATACGCACCAAGTCGCCCGATAGAGTGAACCGAGGCGTGTCGCTGTAACGGGTCAGCGTCATTGCCTCGGGCCAATTGTAGGTCAGGATAGCGTTCTCTTCTACCGGAACCAGTGCTGAGCTACCGGCCGAGAGCGTATCATCCGCGCTCAGTGTGCCTGTGGGCACAAGGCCCGCCTGCTGCACCAGCAAACAGCCATCGCCCTGGCAAACAAACCAACGCCCGGCCTGTGCCTGAGCTAATAACGCCTCTGACGCGCCGGATTCCGTAAAGATCCACTGCACATCGGACGTCACACCAGCAGGAATGAAAACTATATCCGATGTAACTGTTCCCGAGACCAAATCGTACTCGTCCACGCGTGGCCAATCGGTGTGGTTCAACGCATCCTCTAACGTGAGTCCCATTTCCAACTGCTCCCAGGAAGCACGCTCATCAGTACTGGCACTGTTGAAGATCACTGGCATTTGGGCATAGAGCACATATCCCGTTGGTAGACTCAACGGGCCAATATGAACTTGCCTGGTAAAGTTCCCGGATATTTCACCTTCCAGAATCGCTGTGCCGGCAGGGTAAACTACTGAGTTACCCGCCTGCATCACATTGAATGCTTCTGTTGCCATGAGCGGCATCTGGTTGTTCCAAAAAGCGTTCATGATTGCACGCAGTGCCGATTCACGATTGGATTGTGTCTGATCCAGCAGGATAAGAGTATGCACGGCTTTGTCTAACGTAATTGTGGCACGATGCACGACCTCAACGTTACCCGCCACATCTACCGCGCGATATTCAACGATGTTTGCCCCGTTTTGGGTAATGATGGGTAGATTATCCGAATCATAATGCAGCCATGCGCCGCCGTTGAGGCGGTATTCAATGTAATCTAAGCCGGAAGGTCCTTCATCCGAACCAGTGAGCGCGAGTGTTACATCTGTAGTGAACGTCTCACTATAAGGTAACGTGGGAGAAAGGCTCAATGTGCTGGTGGGCGTAGCAGTGTCAATCTGAATGGTGACCTGTTGTGTTGGCTCGACATTTTCCAACCAGTCGGTGGCGCGGTAGTAGATAGTGTCGTTATGGCTAGCAGTGAAGGTGCCGGTATAAGTAAGCCAATCGCTGTTGTTGAAACTGAATTCTACTTTGGCGGAGCCGACAACAGCGTCCACGGAAGTAAGAGCTGTACTTACAGGGTTGGTTAAGGCCCAATCAACATTACCATGTATGCCAAACTGATTAAGGATGGTTACAGGTGATTCAGTATCAAAGCTGATATGTGTATAATCCCCAATAACAAATGTATATTTACCAATGCAGTTTTGCAAATAGTCCTGTCCGTAGCCGAATTTAGAATTTCTGACAGCTCGCCAGAAATCCATCCCTTCAATTTCCAAAATACCACTAGATACACCATCTGCTTCAACATAAATTTTTACGGATGCAATATATGGGTATCTTGGTAAAGCAAGCCTAGCCGAATTGTTTTTCCTGGTGGGTAACGGTTGGGAATAAGAAAAGTTGTATACATCATAAGGCCCCGGAAAACTCACTGATACCACTAAATTGGCATTATCTACCACCACATTATTCGTATCTAAAACACTTATCTCAATAAATGTTTTTGGCTCATAGGGTGGATTAGGTCTATTCTCTCTGCCACCGTACCCAATTCTCTCGTTGGGGGGGTCCCATGTAAAGTTAAGTGGCTCCTTATCTTCAAAAAATCCATGTTGGGCAAAAATGAGATTTAAATCATCGATTTCATAATTAAGATTACCACTCGCATAACTGAATGCATTGTAAACATCCAACATCTTATCTAATGGTTGACCAATCACACTCCATATTTCAGCCTTTGAAAGTTCGATATTGTCAGGATAAGGTGCATCTTCAAATATATTCTCTGGACCCATCTGTACCAAAGTTTTCCGATAATCCGTACCCACACTATCATATATATCCCATAGAGTCGCAGCGATTGCCATTTCCTCATAAGGGGGAGAGCTAGATTCTTCCATCATAGTCATCCATGGATACTCTAAGCCGTAATTTTCATAAGGTGGAATAATAACATCAGGTCTCTTAGTACTTCCATTGACAATTTCATCCCAAAGCACGGCTGACCAAAATTCCGCAAAGCCTTCCCTCCAGTCACAGGCTGTAGTAGAGTTACTGTATCCATGGTGAGGAAGATCAGAGCCTTCTCCACAGGTTGATTGTTGCCAGCCCGGTTGCATGGTATGGAAGTATTCATGCCATTCTCTACTTATTGGCCTGTAGTTACCAATACCATATTCAGAAAATTCACTACTAAACACAATAATTGGCTTATTTTGATAACTTGTGGCAAAGGCATCAGAACATACAGTGGTATCTACATCAGCTACAAAAGTATTTATTTCTACAGGGTAAGAATTTCCTAATAAATCCCGGGCAAAATCTTGTGCCTGTTTTAAATGAAAGTAAATAGCGCCGATATCGGCTAAATCATCTTTATGACTAACCAATGGTCTAGGATTAAGATTTGTATCACTAACTACGTCAAATTTGTCAAAATCTTGTGTGAGGTTGAAATCCACTGTGTTCTCGAGGCTTGTAGGGGACATCGTTCTACTAAATATAACTAAATCGCCTTTTTGTCTGTTACATTGCTCCCACTCTTCTCCCCGGATTTGGCCTCCGTAGTGTATCTGAAGATGTTGTTGGCTATCTACGAGAATTACTTCTATCTTGTAATTTTGTGCCCAGGGAACATCCAAAAATTCATAACTGCCATCGTCATGTGTATAAACGGTAGATAGGGGAACCTCGCTGCCTGGTGGATATAGTTTAACTGTTATATCTGCTAATGGAGCATTAGCAGGGTGGGTTCGAGTACTATCTTCTATTCCATCGGTCACTTTGCCTCTTATGTTGAGAGGAGAGAAAAAAGCTAAACCACCGCCGTCACACAAAAGATTGTCATTAGGGAAACTTATATTTGTGCCATTTATCATACTTAATGGAGATAAAATATCCCGAGTCCCAGACCAATAATTGTCTCCCTGATCGATATGATCTGGCGACAGGACTACGTTTTGAGGATAGCTGCTATATTTGGCAGGCCAGCCTTGATCTTTTCCATGCCAATTCCAGGCATCCAAATATATGTGGACGTTTTCGTCCAAAGGGAGACTGTCCCAATCAAGAGAAAAAGACGCAATCGAATTTTCTGTCATTTTTCTCCACTCTCTAGTTCCGTCGGCTTTTATGATGGCAAGGTAGACATCAAATGGATCGGTCTGTCCAGTTGCACCGGGATACCCAGGAACACGGTAAGCCGTAGTTGTAGCATGTAATTTAGCTTGTCCATTTTCTTCACTAACCTGAACTTGAACGTCACAAATTGCCGGAGGGTAGGTATTTGCAGAAAATTCCGATTGCCCCTGCTTGCGCGAAATAAAGCCGCGTTCGAAATAACTCAAAGGCTCACCGCCATAGCTCCAAGGATAATGACCATCAGGATCATTTTCATCGGAAACGAAATGATAGGGCGCTATAGTTTCGTCACTGATAGGCTCCCCTAACCATCCCAGAGGACCATCTGTCTCTAGATACTTCTCGTATATCCAGCCGTGGATAACGTATGCTTCTTGGCGGTTATCATTCCAGAAGATAACAGAGCGCCCCCAACCGGGTATATCGGGAAAATCCTGTACCCAGTTCATAATGCCTTCTTCCTTCCACCAACGATGCACACAATTTGTAGGTTGGCCTATCACAGATTCCCCACCGATGCGACTGTAGGCGTCTGTAAATGCTTGGGTAACGTCTGGGGGGACTGGATCAGTGGGATCATCTCCCACACCTACACCACAGGATTGCTGTAAAATTGGTGCCTGCGTTGATCTTGTAGTCGGCCCGGAGATAATACTTGCTCCACTAACTGGAGTGGCGGAGATAAGAAACCCCAAGATTACTAACGCAGGCAACACTTTATGAAATGTATAGTTAGTTTTCATCACAGGCCTCCATCCTTGTAAGATGTAATCAACAACCGAGCCATAATTCTGAAAAGCCGTATCCGGCAATGTTTATTCACCTATGGCCGCCACGCAGGAATTCGAAACGCCTACGCCTCATGCTGACACTGGCGAAGACAGCAACTTGCCAATGGTTACGTTGCCGCAAGATATACCACCAGTAGTGAATATGAGTGTGCTCCAGTCACCCGCTCTGAATAGCTTTATCTGACGGCATGAGAGGAGATAGAAATATAAAAAATTATGCTATCTATAAGTATAATACAATAAACTGTTTCTATCATAAGGTGAATTAGCGATAAAATAAATAGGACTAAAATAATAGAATTTCTCGTAATCACGAGATTCTCCTATGTTTTGAGGTGTATCAGCCCAAACCAAAAGGAGAATCTCGTGACTTTTTTCAAACTATCACCACAGGTTCTTCTACCCTTTTCTGACGCTGGGATCTGCAGTCATTACACATGCCGTCACAGCTGCAACCTTTATCGCTTTTACACGAGCAAGACTTGGTTGATACATGAATAGTAACGACCTTACCAAACTGCAATTTTTTATCTTTCTTTTCCATGTAATTTCACCTCCTTTCTGTTAGAAGTTTAGCCAGAAGATAGAGATAAGACAACACTTACAACATTCTGGCGCTAACATAAAATTACTTCGATATTGCTAGATCTCGGATCTCGTCCCAAATTAAATATCTGACGATTTCACACCAGTATTCTGGCATAGCATTACCAAATGAGAGTCTGTCATGAGGACAACCACCCGAACATGTGTATTTCGCAAAACATTTTTCGCAGCCCTGACAAGAAAATAGGTTTAAGTTTGTAAGCGGGTCCAATTGGTCTTGGTTGATAATGAATCCGGCTCTACTCACTTTTCCAATCACAAAAATTGGGGCAAGAGGGTCATCTGTCTTCGTAACCCTCGAACAAGTGGAAATATATCCATCAGGAGTAATTGCACAATTTATTCCTATTGCGCCACAATAATAAGAATTTATTTTATTGACTTCTGTTCCTGCCATACTTAAGTCGATATTGAATTCTTTAGCCAATCTTTTCGATTTGCGGTAATTTTCCACAAAAGAGCGGGGCTGAAGAGAAGGAACTCCCTTGGCTCCCCTACCCACAGCCGAAAATGGCATAAATGAGATTTGCCTGCATCCCAATTCTGCGCATAAACGGATAAACTCCGGCATATATTCAAGGTTTTCCCCTGTAATAGTAGATCGTACTACGAATGGAACTTCGGCATTGACCAAGGCTTTGATGCCTTTGACAACTTCTTCATAGGAACCTCTGCCATTTGCGAACGGCCTTTGTTTGTTTTGGATGGATTGGACGCCGTCCATTGACACTGAAACAAAAAAATTATGATCTGCCAAAAAAATTGCTTTTTCGTAATCTATGAGAGTACCATTGGTGACAAGTGCGAAATTAGTTTCAATAAAGCTTGGCTTTACTGATAATGCATAATCAACCGTCTTACGAAATGTATTCCATTGTACAAGTGTTTCCCCCGTGCCGTGAAAGCATATTTCAACATTATCGATATTATACTCAATTGCATTATTAAAGATCTGATCTATAGTCTGTGTTATAATTCTCCAGGGCAAAATTTGTGATGAAGTGCCCGTCTCTGCATAGCAGTATACACAACGCAAATTGCATAGATTGCTCAATGATAACATTACCTTGGTTGGATTATAGGGAGTCTTTTCAGGTATTTCGGGCTCATCTGCTTGATTTAACATCCCAGCTTCCGCTAACACCTTATGAAATGCATGTTTAGAAGGATTTTTGCTGTCCACGTATTCATGTACAACAGACTGAGATTCTCCGTCTGCAGAAAAGATTTTCCCAAGTAATGGCGCGTAGACTAAACCTTTTCCAAAATTGTCAAAAACAAAAAAGACATTTCTGTGAATTTCTATCCAACTTAAAGTTTCCATAACGTCATTCCCTTTGCAAAAGTATTAATCCAGCTTGTCCCTTGCGAAATAGTGAAAATTCAGTTACGACATGCCGGCTTTGATTGCTTAAAGGTCGAATATAAGCAACTTCCCTCAAGTCTTGTCGTGGACAAGGCTCAAGGGAAGTATAAGCTTTTCCATTTTCCTCCGAACTAGATTCGATAGATGGGATATGCTCTCATTAAAGCACAAGACACTATCAGCGACAATATAGTCAGGTATATATTTGGATAGTAAGTTGGATAACTTTTGGCGAAAGCCCCTATGTGCTTCCTGCATCACAAAGGGTTTATTTGATCTCATAGGTACAGTTCGTGATTGGATGGTCTGTTATGAAAATCTAACTTGGGTTAGTTTCTTCTTGTGCCCATTCGAGGCATTTGCGCATTGTGATTTCGTCTACAGGGATCCACTGCACAATTCTAAAACGCTCATCCGCGACGAAATCAATTCTCACCAGTTGAAAGGTGAATGTAAGCGAGCTTTCTGGAAAGTTTAAGACTATCGGCAAAGATAAACCCGCCAACGACGCCTGAAAATCATCGTCATGGAAGGATTCCCACAGCTTTTTGAAATCTGGATATCGCTCCTGTGCAGTTGAGACGCATTTAGCATACCAGGGTTCATTCTTGTAAGGCTGTAGCTCGCTCTTTATCACATAGACAAGGCTGGGAAGATACTCGTCTTGGTTTACAATCTTTATGAATTTTGGGGATAAACCAAAGGTTACATCAAAGATAGTCACATCTTGAAAGTGTCTTAGCCTCATATCATCAGAGCGCAGTCCTAACAATCGCGGTGCATATTTATTCCAATCCAATAATCGCTGGCTAAAATCAATGAGATAGGCTGGATGTGTAATATGCCCGTAATCCTTGTGCCATTGTTTCCTGGCCTTCTCGATTTCCTCTTCTGTGGGTAGAGGGTAGGGTTTTTTATAGCCATAAGCCCCAAATACCGTTTGCCAATCCTCTGCGCTGACGCTTGCGTATCGGTCTAATGCTTCCAAAATTCTGTAGAGGGTTTCTCTTGAAGGCTGCTTTGTGATACCACGCTCGATGTCAGATAAGGCCTTGTATGTGATCTCTGAATCCATTGCAATATGCTCTATGGTTTTTTTACGTGCTAATCTCAACTTGCGGAGTCTTTTATCACTTCCCATTGGTCTGATCTCCTGTATGCACTAACCGGCATTTAGATAAAAGGATAGATGGGAAATTTGCGCTGCGTTCAGCTGGACACTAAAACACACTATACACGCTTTTCTAAAAATTGTCTAACCCCTTGCTAATATTGATGGATTGGTATTGTGATTCGGGTGCATCTCAAATGAGTTGAAAGCTCGGGCACTTTCTATAAAGTGTGTTTATGGGCACTGTTTGAGGAAAGCATCCATGACTTTTAACTCGCCTGAGATGATTATACAAGATATTCGCGCAAAAGTGGAAGCGCAGCGAAGTGCATCGCGGGGACAGGTGCTGAGTAACCGAAGTAGCACTTGCGTGTCCTGGTCCGCCGATCTACTTCTTTGTACCCTAGTACGTGCTACAATAAGATTAGACCCGGAGAACAAAGAAAGGGAGGGTGCTGTGGATCTTAAACACTTCATTACCCAAATGCCGAAGGTGGAGCTGCACGTCCATCTCGAAGGCTCCGTGCAGCCGCAAACGCTGCTCGATCTGGCCCACAGCCACAGGGTGGTCCTGCCCGCGAATGACGTCGAAGGGCTGCGGCAGTGGTATGCCTTCCGTGACTTCGAACACTTCATCGACATTTATATGGCCATCTCCGCCTGCCTGCAGACGGAGGAGGATATCGAGCTGATTGCCCGCGAGTTCCTCATCGGACAGGCCCGGCAGCACATCCTCTACAGTGAGGTGACGTTTACCCCTTATAATCAGTTGCTCAACAACCACCTGAATATGCGCGAGCAGATAGACGCCGTCAACCGCGCCCGGCGCTGGGCCGAGAGGGAACTGGGTGTGCGCATGGGGATCATCACGGACATCCCGCGCCAGAT
>JAFGFI010000226.1 GCA_016931185.1 Anaerolineae bacterium | reverse complement strand
CCCGCGTGCGCGCCGGAGGCCAGCCGCGCCAGACCGGGGATGAAGGCGTAGCTAGAGATTTCCAATTCGCCGGGGATCACGCGCCCGCCCGGTTCAGGGCAACATACTTCGGTGATGATCAGTCCCACGCCGCCGTGCGCGCGGGTAACATAGTAATCGGCAATGTTATCGGAAACCGTCCCATCCGCTGCCGCCAGATTCGTGCCCATGCCGGGCTGCACCATCCGATTTTTGAGCTTGAGTGTGCCGATTTGGATCGGTTGCGTAAGGTTCTTAAACATTGAAAAATCTCCTTTAATGCACTTTCTGCTACAGTTTAAACGCCGTAGACTCCGACATTTCCCTCACTTCTTCAGCCGTTACCTCGCGGTCGAGCTTTTCGGAAAGATAGATACCTTCGGAAATAAGCATAGTGTTAAGCGCGACCTCGGCGGTGGGAAGCAGTTCGACGCGCCCTTGCTGCACGGCAATCCAGTGGTGCTGCGGGCTGTCGTAAACGTCACCGACCTCGTGGACGTTGTGCTGGCGATAGTCAAATTGCCCCAGGTCGGCCTCGCAGTTCATGGCGAGATCCCCGATGCTGTAGTAGTAACCAAAGGGTTCCAGCCGCACGCCGCCCTTAGCTCCCACGATGGAAGATCCGGCGAACTTATCCAGGTGAATAGCCCAGGCTTCGATGATATCGAGGGAAATGTTTCCCTCCAGGCGCACGAAGCCCATGCCTAGTTCTTCTACGTTGTAGTTGCTGATTTGCAGGCGGCGCGGGTCAATCTCGGTTTCCTGGTAAGTTTTGCCCGTGATGCGCTGCACGGCGGGATTGCCGAGTAAGTAGAGCATATTGGCGATGTGATAAACGCCCATGTCGTAGAATGCGCCTCCACCGGAGTTTTGCTTCTGCACAAAGGGCGGCGCGCCATAACCATCTACGTAGGGACGGCCCCGGCGACGGAATCCCGTGGAGCGGGCGTGATAGAGCTTGCCCAGATACCCCCGGTCAATGAGATATTTGGCGGCTTTTGTCTCTTTGCTGAACAGCGTGCTGAGCTGGATAGAGATCTTTTGCCCCAATGCCTGGGCAGTGTCATACATCTTCACGGCGTCGATGTAGGCCCCCGCCATCGGTTTTTCGCAATAGACGTTCTTGCTTGCCTCCAGCGCGGCGACGGTGACGGGCATGTGCAGGTTATTGTGCAAGCACACATCCACGGCTACCAGGTCATCGCGTTCCAGTAATTTGTGGAAGTCGGTGTATACATTGGGAATCTTATACACCTCAGCCACCCGCTTGGCCTCTGCCTCGTTAATGTCCGCAATCGCCACAATCTCCGCTCCCTCAATATCTTGATAACGATGAATGTGCGACTTGCCGATCTGTCCAACGCCGATAATTCCAATACGTGCTTTTTCAGTCATAGGATTTACCTCTTTTTTAGATCTGTTGATGTGTGAAACGTAATGCGTAAAACGTGATGCGTGATGTGTGACTTAAATTCTACGCCTCGCCCAATACGCGCTTCATCAGCGCGATGGTCCTTTTTACTCCCTCATATTCATCTACCTCGCGCGGCACGCTTTCGATGCCCCAGACGCCGTCGAAGCCGGTGTCCAGCAGGATGTGCATCACTTTGGGAATATCCACCGTGGGCTCGTTACCCTCTTCATCAAAACAGAAAGTCTTTACGTGACTGGCGCGGGCATATTTCGCGCACATATTCCACGCCTCTTCTTGTCGCTCTTTGATCCAGTTGTTGGTGTCGAAGAGCAGCCCCAGGCCATCTACCGCTTCCATCAGTCTCACCACGTTGTCAGGGTTATTAGTAGGCCCCCAGTGGTTTTCTACCAGGACTTCAATTCCCTTTTCCCGGGCGCGGGCAATAACATCATGATAGCCCTCGACGATAATGGCAAACACATCGTCGGGCATCTCCGGTGGCCCGCCCGCGTCAATGCGCACCTGCGCCGTGCCCAACTGCCCTGCGACATCTAGCCACTTGTAAGCCAGTGCGCGGTTTGCCCGCCGGGCCGCTTCTGTTGGCTCATAGATGTGCGCGCCATCTACCGCAATACACCCAAACGGCATCCCCACCGCGCCGGCAGCCTCTTTCACCTTCTCCAGATAGGCTTTTTCCTGTGGCGATACCTCCGCGCTCGCCACCCGTCCCTCTTTGAAGGCGATGTCACTCTCCTTCAAGGGCGCAAAGTGTGAGTTCCACGGATCGAGGTGCGTACACCCCAATTCTTTGCAATCGGTGATGTATTTAAAGATATCCTGCTCCCCGGCAGCCAGCAGCCGGTGAAAACTATACGAACAGATACTTAATTTCATTTTGTCCTCCTCAGATGATCGTATTTTAACTCAAGTTGCTACCTGGTTTCAAGAATGGTAACCGTTTAGTTTTGTGAGCGATTACCGTTTTCTGTCACCTGCACCAGACAGAAACGCGGGTTTGGGGGTGTTTTTTCGTTGGCGGGCGTAGCCCGCCAACGAAAAAACACCTCTTTCCTGCGGCTTTAGCCACTTTGCTGCTGTCAATGGCGTCGTTTGCTCACAAAACTAAACGTATACAGTTATTTTATACGTAATGGCGTAAAATGTGAAATGTGAAACGTGATGCGTGATACGGCGAGTTGCAAGAGAACTCATAGGATATGGGTTAAGCTCCCTCTTAAAGACGATTTGACAATTTCCCATACTCTGGTATTATAATCTTATAAGTGGGTAAGGTTCCAAGTTAATATTTTTAAACATTCGCCTGGACTTTTACAAGTCTGGGCGATTTTTGTTTTAATAGGCCACTTGAAACTTACCCGGTAAATATTAGTATTTTGAAAGGAAGTAAGACTGTGAGTAATCGTGAAGTCGGGACCGTCAAATGGTTCAATGGGGCCAAAGGCTATGGGTTTATCTCCCGCGAAGGCGATGATGATGTATTTGTCCATTTCTCAGAAATCAAGGGTGAAGGTTTCAAAACATTGGATGAAGGACAACGTGTCGAGTTTTCTGTTGAACAGGGCACAAAGGGTTTGCAGGCCACCAATGTGGTGCCAGCATAAATAAATAAGGAACGATCAGAATGGTTAAGAAAATATACATTGGCAATATGAGTTACGACACGTCAGAAAGCAAACTGCAAGAATTATTCGCCGCGCATGGCGAAGTTACTTCAGTTAGTGTTGTGACGGACCGTTATACCGGGCGCCCCCGTGGGTTTGCCTTCGTTGAGATGGCGACGGATGAAGCCGCGCAGGCAGCTATTACAGCACTCAATGGTAGGGAAGTTGATGGCCGAGAGCTTAAAGTGAATGAGGCAAATCCTCCTCAGCAGCGTGGTGGTGGCGGCGGCGGCGGTTATGGTGACCGGCGGAACGACCGGCGGGGCGACCGTGGTAACGACCGCGGGGGACGCCGCGAACGCTGGTAATCATTACAACATGAATATTGCGTTTGTGCCATCCAAGCTATTTGCACAGACGTTGTAAATAATAAGTCATATAAGGGCTAACACACTTAAAGTGTTAGCCCTTTTTCATGATTCATTCACGTGAAACTTGAAGTGTGATGCGTAATGCTTCGTTGACTCGCGATCCTGGATTTTCGATTTTTAACTTTTAGCTCTTAATTCCTTATGCACTCCGCACCCAAGCGGCTAATCGCGCCTCCGCTTCTTGAACAAGCTGTTCTGCATAAGCTGCCATTGAATAAACTTCCATCTGGGAATGTAAATCCTGGTGGCGAGATAATAGCGCTTCTACCACTTGTAAGGCCTCGCGTGCATCCAAACCTGCTAGAGGTGGCGCATGTGTGATACGGTGCGCCCACGTTGCTGCATCGCCCCATTGAAACGGTGTTGCGGCCGGAATATTGTAGACAGCGTTGGGGGCTGTAAAGACAATACCGCCCTTGACTTCTAATAATGTCTGGAGGCGGCCCACCAACCACGGCTCGCGCATGCGCAGTGTTTTGACGACATCTTGCACCATACGCTGCCATTGTTGACCGGGGGGCTGGGAGATGTCTTTGTGTTCTGTCTGTTGAATTCCCCCAGGTGCGTAATAGTCTTTCTCATGCTGCCAGATCCCATCGTGCCAGGTGATGGTACCGGCCCAGAATTTGACTTCAAAAACCCATACACCGGTTGGCCCGACGACCAGGGCATCTACATCGTCGCCGTGACGTTGCTGCAATCCATGAAGGATATAAAAGTCACCTGGCAACGCTGCGCGCAGTGTCTGTACAAATGCGCGTTCGCCTTCCGCGCCGAATGGCGCCCCATTTCCGAATGAGTCCTCATTTCTGAATGAGACTTGGTCTTCCGCTAGTTCCTTGTCTAAGACCTCTCGCCATTGTAGTGTAAGTGGGGGAAATAGCTCCACCTTTAGGGGATCGCGTAAGGGATGATCGGGTGGGCGCAGTGTCTCGTGCCGTATGCTCCATAATGCCACAAGGGGAATTGCAATACACCCGGCGCCAACCATGGATAGCAAAAGCGCGAATAGGTTGCCTGTTCCCTTAAACCACAAAAATCCCAGGAGATAGCCTATACTCCCCAGGATGATGCTCCAGATGGCAAAGGAGGTCACCATATCCCGTCGCTGGTGTAGCGCACTCAGTGCCTCCTTATAGTCCACTCGCCGTCGAGCATAAGCGGCCAGCACGCGCTCCCGCCATTCATCCCGTAGTGCTGCTTCTGCTGCCACCACACGATCATAGCCTACCACAAGTTCTGAGATGCTTGCTTTCATCTGAACGGTTCCTCATCCTTTTGCTTTGATTTTTGCGAGTGCCTCTTGTGCTTTTCGCTGCATATCTTGATCCACAGACTCACGGACAACCCGTTCAAGCGCATCTATAGCCTTCGCATCTCCAATCTCTCCCAACGCCACCGCAGCCATTTCCCTGGGATATTGATGCGGGTCGTAAAGCAATCGAGTTAATGCATCTATCGCCTGTGGATCTCCAATTTGCCCTAACGTGTACGCGGCGCCCTGGCGTACCGTATAATGGGGATCGTTTAATGCTTGAATCAGCGCGCTTATAGAAGCGTGATCGGCTACTTCCGAAAGTCCCATACTGGCAGCGTGGCGCACAATGTAATTGGGGTTTTCGGTCAGCGCGGAAACCAGGAAAGGCAGGGCCGGCAATCCGATTTTTCCAAGTGCTAATGCAGCAGCGATGCATGTATTACCTTGACCTTGTAACATAAATCGGACTACAGGAAAGATGATGCGGATATCGGTATGGACCAGTGCCACGATCTCCTCGAAATCACGGTTTTCTAACATCTTCTGTAGTGCAATCTCGATAGTATTCTGAGATTGGGTTTTGTTGGACGATGTATTGGATCTATTCATCAAATCTCCCCACTATATTAGAAAATAACTCGCCGCAAGTGCGAGTAAGAACTGCCCGCTATAATAAAAAGTCAAGCTGATGCGATCATATTTCCAGGGTTTCCAATAGCGGTTCGCTGCTAAAATCATATCGGAGATATAGAAGGAGATGGCTCCTAACGTAATCATCCAGGCTTGCGCGGCCGTAAACGCACCGCTAACCAGAGATAATGTAGCCTGGTTGACCATCACCGATATAATCAGCATATAGAGAATTACAGGAATTTTCATAGCCCCCAGGTTTGCCTGGATCAGGCGATAAAATCCCATCATAATCGCCAGTAGAATGATGACCGAAAGCCATCCCAGGGAATGCCATGGGTTGAACAGTCTGAAGGTGATGGTATAGGCGATGTGTGCCAATAAAAACAGTGCCAGGCCGAGCATAAAGGCTTTGGAGGTGGTAAACATCAAGGCGACGTCCCCGCCTAATGATAAGCTTAGCCCTATAAGTATGCCTATCGTATAAGTCGGGTTGGTTTTTGCCTCGCGCAAGGAGAGCAACGCGACCAGAATGACCAATAAAGTAGAGATTGGCTTGAAGATATAAATCCGGCAGTGATCTCTGCGGAATTCTGCACGAATTAAGAAAAAGACAGTAACCGATAAGATAGGTAATATATATAACGCTGGTTTCATGTTCCCTCCTTATTACATGCGTCTATTGTTCTCACAGTCTCTATATCCGCCTTAGTTTGCCCTTATTTTACTCAAGAGCGGAATAGCTGTCAAACTTTGTGTGATTTGATAGGGTTTTGACTTCAGTTTGCGTTAAATATCTATATTTCCCCTTCTCTAAATCTCCTAAAACCAATGGGCCGATGGCGACACGCACCAGCCGTAGCACGCTCACACCCTGGGCCACTAACAAGCGGCGTATGTGGCGGTTTTTACCCTCATCCAACACAATTTCGAGCCAACTGTTGCGCGTCCCCATACGCAGGAGATGCGCGTCTTTTGCTTGTAGAAAGTCATCGCCATCTTGTGTCCCTGCAAGTAGTCGCTGCACAAGGGCTTCGTCCGCCAGGCAATCCACTTGGACGTGGTAGACCTTATCCAGGTGTGTTGCCGGGTTGGTGATGGCATTGGCCCATTGTGTATCGTTGGTGAAGAGCAACAGCCCCTCACTTGCCTTATCCAGCCGTCCGACGGGAAAAACGTGGGGCAGGTTGGCGTTAGCCAGACAGTCATATACCGTATCGCGCCTTTGTTCGTCGGACGCCGTTGTGATCAGACCGCGCGGCTTGTTGAGCATCAAATAAATTTTGGGTTCTGCCTTGACCGGCGTGCCATTCACATGGATCCGGTCGTGTTTCGGATCCACACGCCAGGACGGATCGCGCTGTATCTCATCATTGACACTTACCCGGCCGGCGCGCACCAGCTTCTCACTCTCGGAACGGGAACAGTAGCCCCGTTTGGAAAGGGCGCGGGCCAGGTTCACATTTTTGGTAGCCTTTTGTTTTCTTGACACCTGGTTCTCTTATCCCTCATTTGAATATCATTCGGGTGTGTTTCATTTAAGTTAGTGGGTACGTCAAACGGCAAACGTCAGAATGTACTCCCGTTTGACGTTTGATGAATGAAACGCACCCATATCATTCTACCTGTGATTATACATCTCCATAAACAAACGGGGAACTTTGTATTCGCAATCTGTAGTTCGCTATTGACAACGCCGGTATTCTAATTTATAATAATTACAAATTGGTGTTTTGTATAAATAAGGCGAATTTATGGAATCCCTGGAAACACTGCTGGCATTATTGCGCCAGAATGATCTCAAAATCACACCTCAACGGCGGGTCATTCTGGAGTTGTTGATCGAAGATGACAGTCACCCTACAGCTGACGGAATCTACCAGCGGGTTTTAGCCGTGATGCCTGATGTATCTCGAACCACCGTTTACAATACGTTGCGTGAGTTGGTCCATCTGGGTGTCTTGGCAGAAGTTCAGGAGGTGAGTGGGGATGGACTGCGTTATGATACTCGCACGGGTCCACATCATCACTTATTTTGTACGCGCTGCCACACGTTGATTGACATTATCCGCGATTTTGAAGGGATTATACTTTCGCCGGAAGAGACAGCAGGATACCGGATTATGAAACACCAGGTGACATTTTATGGTCTCTGTCCAGAGTGCCAAAAGCGTGAAATCAATTGAAAGGAGAAGATACGATGACCCTCGATCAGGAAGTATACGAACAATTAGTGCGCTATCAACGTGACGAAATCACCGGCTATCACATCTACAAACGGTTGGCGCAAACGCTCCCTTCGCCGGAAAATCGGCGGATTGTGGAGGCTATCGCTGATGATGAATTGGCGCATTATCAACAGTGGAAAAGCTATACGCAGCAGGAGATCAAACCGGAGCGCGTAAAAATCTGGCTGTATTATTGGCTCAGCCGTATCTTTGGTTTTACGTTTGGTATCAAACTTCTGGAACGCGGTGAGCATGACGCGCAAGAAGAATACGCGAAACTGATGCTCTCAATTCCAGAAGCCGAGGCAATTATGCGCACCGAACATGAGCACGAGGAGACATTGATCGCGTTACTCGACGAGGAAAAGCTGCGTTATGCCGGCTCGATGGTACTGGGGCTGAATGATGCGTTGGTTGAACTCACGGGTACATTGGCCGGGCTGACGCTCGCCTTCCAAAATACGCGCCTGATTGCCTTGAGCGGCACAATCACGGGCATCGCCGCCGCGCTGTCGATGGGGGCTTCTGAGTATTTGTCTACCAAATCCGAGGAAACAGACAAAAACCCTCTCAAAGCATCACTTTACACCGGCACGGCCTACATTGTCACGGTTCTGTTGTTGATTTTGCCCTATTTGTTGTTAAAGAACTATTACGTTGCCCTTGCGGTAACAATGACGGCGGCAGTTGCCATTATCGCCGCGTTTAATTATTACATCGCTATTGCCAAGGATGAGCCATTTAAACGGCGCTTCCTGGAAATGGCGGGGTTGAGTTTAAGTGTCGCAGCGCTGAGCTTTGTGGTCGGCTTGATCGTCCGCGAAGTTTTTGGCGTTGAGATTTAGGGGAATTACCCATTAACGCGGTGCGTTCACCAGCAGTAGGATGAAAAATTGAATCCGTAATTCGTAATTCGCTATTCGCTATTTTCAGAGGAATTACCCATTAACACGGTGCGTTCACCAGCAGTAGGATGAAAATTGAATCCGTAATTCGTTATTCGTAATTCGCTATTCGCTAT
>JAFGFI010000225.1 GCA_016931185.1 Anaerolineae bacterium | reverse complement strand
TGCGTCGCCAGCGCCAGTTGCGTCGCGTGTTGCTGAACCTGCCCCACCATCTCTCGTAACCGGCGCACCATCTGCGCAAAGGCATTTCCCAAGCCATCTCGCTCAGACTGCGGCGTAATGTTCGCCGTCAGATCCCCTTGCGCCAATCGTTCCGCCACCTCTGTCATCTTCTGTTGATATGCAATCATTTGCACAAACGCATTACCCAATCGATCTTGGATGGATTGGGGCTCAATGTACACACTCATATCTCCCACTGCCAACGAATCTGCTGCTGCCGCCATCGTCTGCTGATACGCTAACATCCGCTTAAAAGCATTCCCCAACCGATCCCGATCTGATTGCGGCATCACATCTACTTTTAAGTCCCCCTCAGCCAAATGGTCGGCGGCAACCGCCATCGCCTGCTGGTAAGCCAACATTTGATCAAATGCATTGCCGAGAGCATCCTCTTCTCCCCGAACTTGAACAGCCACCGTTAAATCGCCGCCAGCAAGCTGCCGTGCATGTGTCGCCATCTCGCGGACATACGTTCTCAACATCTCAAAAGCGCGTAACAGTTCCCCAACTTCATCTCTACGCCGCACCCAGCGTTCATCCATCTGAGTGTCTGTTTCTGTAATATCGCCCACGGCCAAACCTCGCGCCTGCTTAGTCGCCGACACCAATGGGCTTGCGATAGAACGCGCCGCCCACACTCCAATTAAGGCTAAGACGCCTGCCACAACACCTGCCACAATGAGACTCTTCAATAAAGTTGCTCTGATATCAGCATTGACCTCCGTCATATCCTGGTCAAGCAAAATCACCCAGCCCAACACATCGGCCAGTTCCCCTTCCAAAAAATTGTAGGCCACGATAGCCGGATTCCCCGTTATATCGGCCTGGTTACTGTACCAGCCATCTTTTCCTGACTTGAGATGAGCCAACACAGACGCGGGAGCTTGTTGCATCAACAATTCAGGATCCCGTGCATAGAGTACCCGGCCATTACGATCCAATAAAGCAGCATCCCCTGTTTCACCAAACTTGATCCTAGACAATGTCGTAAACACAACCGAAATATCCACTGTACCCCGCAAAACTCCAATCACACTCTGTCCGGCACGATCTCGAATAGGGATACCAATATCTATGGCCCAGGCGTTTACACTGTCATCATAGGCTACTTCACTGATAAAAATTGCCCCTTGACCACCGGCATAGGTTCCTTGCCACCACTCTTCGTCCGCTTGCAAATAATCCCCGGTCCGCCCGGTCATAGCGATATTCAGGCCCTCAATATCCGTCACAAAGACTTCAATTTCATCGGGGAAAGTGTTCATAAACTGCCGCAGATGCTCGCTGACTTGGTTACCCTCAATTTGGGCAACCAAGTCATCAACACTGGCCGACCCATTTTGCCAAGCTTGATCTAAGACGCGAATCTCATTTTGCAATTCGACAGGATCGCGCACAGCGTGTACTCGATTGGCCGCTGTTACAGCCTCAATCATAGAGGGAGAAAGTGCCAATGACTCAAGGGCATCCACACTCCCAACAACAATATCGGCCGCGTGTTGCACAGCTTCACGTCCATAATTTACCAAAGCATCTCCTGTCGCCGTTTTTTGACTGCTTGACAGTGTACGGTAATTAAATATAGTCAGTGAGCCTACAGACAGCACAACAACCAACACCACAATTCCCAGGATTTTTCCCCCGATCTTCCAACGAGTAGGGATAAATCGTTCATGCCACATTATGTACTGTTGTTCCGTCATCCCCTACCTCCCTAGTTGATAATATAGGACGTTTCATCCCAGGTATCAAATTCTCACCCAATTATAACCCTATAATTTAAACTGCGCCACCAATTGCTGCAAATCTTGTGACATCATCTGCAATGCCGCCGCTGCCGCCGTCACCTCTTCTGCCTGCGCACTGACTTCCTCGATAGATGCACTGACTTCCTCTATCGATGCGCTTTGTTCTTCCGATATCCCGGCAATTTCCCCAATTGTGCCCAAGACATCTTCCGCACTGGCAGCCATCTCCTCGGTAGCTGCCGTGTTCTCCTCCACCACCGCCGACACTGCTTCTATTGCGTGTACCATCTCCCCGGATAAAATGTTCATCTGCTGCGCGGCGGTCGCGATCTCATCCATCTGCCGATTCACTGCCCCGACCGCGGTCAAAATATTGCTCAATGCGCGCCCAGACTCCCGCGCCCGGAATACTCCCGCGTCCACTTCAACAACGCCACGGTGCATGGCTTGCACCGCCTCCGCGACAGTTTTCTGAATCCCCCGCACCAGGATGGCGATCTCACTCGCCGCCTGGGCGGAATTCTCTGCCAGCCGTCGCACTTCATCCGCTACCACCGCAAATCCCCTACCATGTTCCCCGGCGCGCGCGGCCTCGATAGCAGCATTCAACGCCAACAAGTTCGTCTGATCCGCGATCTTGCCGATGGTTTCCACAATCAGACCGATTTGCTCGGAGCGATCACCCATTTCCTGCACTTTGACCAGCGCCTCATCTTGCACCTGCTTGATAGCTCCCATTCCCGTAATAGTTGCTTCAATGGTCTCTGCCCCGTTACTGGCAGTCTGCGTCGCCTGGAACGCGCTTTCAGTTCCTGTCTGCGCGTTTGCTACAACGGAGCTAATCGCAGCAGACATGTGCGTGGTGATATCAACCGATTGCATCACGGCCCCCCCCTGTTCCTGTGCCCCGCGCGCCACCCCTTCAATCGCGTGCGAGACCTGCTCGACCGTAGCAGTTGTCCGGCTCATGCTTTCACTTTGCTGCGCCGCGCCCTGCGCGATTTGTTGCATCGTCGCTGCCACCTGCCCCGTCGCAAATGCTGATTGCTCCGCCACCATAGCAATTTCTTTACTGGCTGTGGCAACTTCCAGGGCATTTTGCTGCACTTTATGTACCAACTCACGTAGGCCACGCACCATCTGGGAAAATGCCTGCCCTACTTGATCCTGGGGCGATACCGGCTCCACCGCAAGCGTCAGATCCCCACCCGCCAGGAAATCCGCGATATTCGCCATTGATCGCAAATATTCCACCATACGGCTAAATGCAGTACCCAACATATCCCGCTCCGATTGCGGCACAATCTGCACGCTCATATCGCCCTGCGCCAAATGGTCGGCCGCCTTCGCCATTGCGCGTTGGTATACGATCATCTGTGCAAAAGCGTTTCCCAAAGCGTCACGTTCTGACTGAGGTGTCACGTCGGCACTGACATCTCCCGTGGCCAGACGGTTGGCAGCTTGAGCCATCTCTTCCAAACTGGCCGTCATCACATTGAGTTGCTGCCCTAAGGCACGCAAGGATGTTTCGCCCGCAACTCTATTTTCGGCAGCGTTTTCAAGCAGGGATAAACGTCGTGAAAGGTCGCCCTGCCCCACCGCTGCCATATGCGCGCCATACTGTTCAACCGCAATCTGCAAGCGCGTCTGAATATCCTGCAACTCACGATTGCGATCCAGGGCTTCCCGCTCGCCACGCCTGGCACGTTCCAAGGATTCGTTGATACTACGATTGGCAAGATAAAGCGGAACCATTGCCCAGGCCTGAGCAAGGACTAATACGATCCAGGATGCACCTATTGACAAGGGTAGGACTTTGGGAAGCGCACGATGATTGAGTTCCAGGGCAATCAAAATCACATCAAGCACAAAGGTAAGGCCGGCTCCAAAAAGCGCCGCTCCCATCCCCAGCAACATACCAATCATGACAACGATGGATAGTAACAGCAGGATTACCAAGCTCTGCGATCCCCCCGAAAAGGCCATTGCGCCGGCCATGCAAAGCCACAAAGTAGCAGTGTATACTGTACTTGCCAATCTAACACGTCCCCTGCGCATCAAATACTGCACCAAAACAGAAATAAGCACCAAAAAACTCAGAATAATCAAAGGACGGACGGGTTCATCAGAAACAAGCAATAAAATAAACCCAATTACAATCAACACAGCACCAAACATCAGCGAAATCGTATTGAGAATGAGCGCCTGGCGCGTCTTATCCTCGTCACCCTCAAATACGGGAACTGCTAATTTTTGTCGAATCCCAATAAACATTTCCCTCCTCCCCATCAGAATCATGTATAGCAAATATACAATATATTAAAAGTTAAATATCTAAAGACAATTCAAATTGTACTTGAATACTTATACCTTTTTAACTGTCATACTGAAGGATTTGCCAGACAAAGATCAACTGTCCTATTTACGTTCTTCCACCGCTAATACTTTGTTCAAATCCAACAATGCAATCAAGCGGGGCGGAATTTTGGCAATTCCAAAAATAAAAGCCGAATCCATCGTTACACTCAAAGGCGATGGAGGTTCAATCTCTGATTCCGGCACACGCAACACTTCTGTCACAGCGTCCACCAACACCCCTATGGACATTTCCTTAATCTCGGCGATCACGATGCGCGTCTCCTTAGTTGGAGGTTGCTCAGGCAATCCAAAACGCCGGCGCAAATCAATGACAGGCAATACAGTACCGCGTAAATTGATCAAACCCTCAATAAAATCGGGAGCACGGGGCACAGCCGTAATCCGTTGCAATTTGATCACTTCCTGTACTACTGCAATATCTACCCCGTAGAATTCATCAGATACCCTGAAGATCACCAACTGCTTCTCTCGAACCGCAACAGCCCTATCCTGAGACTTAGCAGAACGCGCCCTGGCAATGGGAGATATCACTTCCTGTGGCACGCTCTCCACACACGCAGCAGCTTCTTCATCCTCTCCCATCTCATCTTCCTCTTCTATCTCTATGACCTCCTCATCCTCCGCCACTGTAACCTCATACACATCCTCCCCAATATCTTCCTCCAACGACACTGTTGGAACAGGGAATCCCTCGACCACCACACTCTCATCTGCAGTCGCCTGAGGCACAGTTTCTACCGACACATCTTTTGCATCAAGCGTCTCTATTTCAGGAACTGTATCAGGGATTTCTTCATTTGCCTCTGGAACCTCAATCTCTCCCGGTGCATCTGTAACCGAATCCAAAATTGTAGCTACCGGAGATTCACCCTCAGATTCCAGTAGTGACGTATCTTCCAAATCATCAGCGCGCAGTTCCAATTCATTCTCGTGTTCCATAAGGTTTCCTCCAACCCCATATAAAATAATGAAATACGAAATGCGAAACGTAAGAAGTTGCTCGCACTTCACGTTTTACGTACTCACAAAATACGCTCATTTCACGTGTGATAAAGACACAAAAGGGCCTTACAAGGCCCTTTTGCACACACAAAGTTCACGATTCACCCGATCCTGCATACCCAATGACAGGCATGGTTCATCCTTATTCACTTGATATATACCAGTTAATACCAGACAACATACAAAAAATACCATACCTAAATACTCCTGAGGTAACTTAAAAATAGCGATTTAGAAACCAGGTTTTTCAGGTAAGTCACACTATAAGCCGGCAGCGTTATATCATTCTTATTGTATGCGCAATCTTACGTTTATGCAACTCCAACCGTAACTGCTCAGGCTATCTACTTTTTGTCACAGCGGCGGCCTAAAGGCCGGTAAAGAGGGTGATTTTTCGTTGCCGCGCATAGCGCGGCAACGAAAAATCACCCTCTTAAATTGCGGCTTTAGCCGCTCCCAACGGATGGTAGCCAACCGGCTGAGCAGTTACCTCTAACCTAGAAGTTAATTCCTGGAAGCTAAAAACCAACTTCCAGGAAGGTTAAATTAGGCTATAATTAAAGCTAAAGATAAAGGGATGGTCCAAATTACCTTTACACTTTATACCCTGTCAAGCGTAAAAATGTAAAGATAAAAAGCAGGGTTTCTGAACCTTGCCAAGATAAAACAGTACAAAAACCAGCATCCAAAGTTGTCACTTAACTGTAAGGAGTACAACCTATATGCTAAATAACTTAACAGCCAAAAGTCCTTCCTCACGCCCTGGAATGGGAGCTATTCCCTATCCCGGCGGAGTAACATTTCGCGTCTGGGCTCCTTATGCCGAAGCCATCTATGTCGCGGGCACATTTAATGCCTGGTCAGCAACGGCTAATCCACTCATCTCAGAAAATAACGGTTACTGGTCGGTGGATGTACCCGGCGCGCGCGCGCGGAACGATCACTACAAATACGTCATCATCAATGGGACGCAAACGCTGTGGCGCATTGACCCCTACGCGCACGATGTCACCCACGCTACCGGAAACACGATTATTCACGATCCTCAATTCGACTGGAACGACGCGGGCTACCGGACTCCGCCGTGGCACGAGATGGTCATCTACGAAATGCACATCGGCACGTTCAATGACACTCCGGGCGGTGTGCCCGGCAACTTAAATGGCGTTATTGCCAAACTTCCTTATCTTAAGGACCTCGGCATCAACGCCGTGCAAGTCATGCCCCCGATGGAATTTGCCGGTGGCTTTTCCTGGGGTTACAATCCGGCGCACATCTTTGCCATTGAAAGTGACTACGGTGGCTCAGATGCCTTCAAAACGTTCATCCAGACCGCCCATGCCTACGGCATTGCCGTCATCTTCGACGTGGTTTACAATCACCTTGGACCCAGCGATCTCGATCTATGGCAGTTTGATGGTTGGAACGAAAACAATAAAGGCGGCATTTACTTCTACAACGACTGGCGTTCCACCACACCCTGGGGGGATACTCGCCCGGATTATGGCAGACCCGAGGTACGACAATACTTCCGCGATAATGCTCTCAACTGGTTAGAAGCTTATCACGTCGATGGCCTACGCTGGGATGCCACTGCCTATATCCGCAACGTTCACGGCAGCGACGATGCGGCCCACGATATCCCTGAGGGCTGGCAACTAATGCAATGGATCAATGATGAGATCGACGTGCGCCAGCCGTGGAAGATCAGCATTGCCGAGGATCTGCGGGGGAATTCCTGGCTCACTAAGGCCACACACAATGGCGGCGCGGGGTTCGACGCGCAATGGGATGCGCATTTCGTCCACCCGATCCGCCAGGCCCTCACTGCGCGCTACGATAGTGCGCGCGATATGGTTGCGGTGCGAGACGCCCTTACTTTCCGCTATAACGCGGACGCTTTCCAACGCATTATCTATACCGAATCTCACGATGAGGTCGCCAACGGGAACGCGCGTGTGCCCTACGAGATTACACCCAATATGCCCGGTGGGTGGCGGGCAAAAAAACTCTCCACTGTAGGCGCGGCATTGGTCTTCACTGCCCCTGGTATCCCTATGATCTTCCAGGGACAGGAATTTTTGGAAGATGAGTGGTTTCACGATCAAGATCCTATCGATTGGAACAAACAGACTCTGTATGGGGGCATCCTCAATCTATACCGCGACCTAATCCGTTTACGCCAAAATTATGATGATACCACCCGTGGGTTAAGAGGGCAACACATTCACGTCCACCATCTCAACAATGATGATAAACTTATCGCCTTTCACCGTTGGGATCAAGGAGGTCCACGCGATTGCGTCATCGTCGTGGTCAATTTTGCCAATCGCAGCTATAATAGCTATACGCTAGGATTTCCTCGTGAGGGTATGTGGAGAGTGCGCTTCAACAGTGATTGGCGCGGTTATGACACTACCTTTGACAACCAGGTCAGTTACGATACTATTGCCTATCCAGGGGCGCAAGATGCTATGCCGTGTCATGGCAACGTCAGTATTGGCCCCTATAGCGTCATTATTCTGTCACAGGATACATAAATAAACATGTCTTCTCCGAAAAATCGCAAATCGCAAATCGCAAAAGCTTCGCGTTCATGGGACGCTGCGCCAAAACTCCCATCCATTGCTGATCATATCCCGGATGAAGATTCGTCAGAAAAAGTTGAGAGCTGGGGGCACCCTACCTCAGAATTCAGTGTCAAACACCGTCTCCTCATCCTTATCGTTGTGGGTGTGTTACTTGTGGCACTCTATGAATGTTATTTAATCAATCGTCGCTCAGCAAGTGAGAACCTCGTGACTTATCCCAATGCACAAAACCTTCAAACTGATGCGTTCACGCTCACCGGCGATGGCACAGCCCAGGAATGTACTATCACCTTTGAGACGGATGATCCCCCAGAAACCGTCATCGCCTATTACGAACAGAAATTCACGCGCGCCGGATGGTCGGCAGAGTATCAGAGAGAGCAATGGCCCACGCCATCCGAGGACACGTCATACAATGGTACATTCTCGTACGGTGACCGCTCGGCAAGTGAGGGTCTCGCTACATACACCATCAGCATTGAAACTAAAAGCAGTGCAGATGGAAAAACGCAGGTGACATTACATCAATGGAAACTTCGCGCCTGGTGGGAATGAAAGAAGCAAGGGTGCGGGGGCGCAAGGAAGAAGAGAGAAAGCAATACGTCGGGGGGGGGTATTAAGGCTATGAATTTAGTTGATCATCAGTCCGTCTATAGTATTCGACGCTATCGTGTGGAAGACGTCCCCGCGTTTTTCATCGCCGCGCGCGAATCCAAACGCGAACTCGGACAGTGGTTCTCCTGGTGCCATACAGATTACAGCATCTCGGACGCCAAGACCTGGGTCATGTCCCGCGATCAAGCATGGGAACAGGGCGAAGCCTACAGTTTTGTCATCCTTGATCGCAGAAACAACATCCTATTAGGAGGGGTGGACCTCAACCACATCTATCACACTCACAAAATGGCAAATCTGGAATATTGGGTGCGCACTAAAGAAACCAAACGGGGTGCAGCAACAGCCGCCGTCCGCCTGGTAGCCCAGTTTGGATTTACAACATTAGGCTTACAGCGTCTCGAAATCCTCGTCCCCATCGCCAACCTTGCCGGCCACCGTGTCGCAGAAAAAGCCGGCGCCAAACGCGAAGGGTACTTGCGCAAACGCCTGATCATCCACGGCAAACCCCACGATGTGATCATCCATTCACTGGTGATGGAAGACTTATTTTCAGTATAAAGGACTGAGGATTAATGCTTATTTGTACTATAAACACAGACCTACACTTGAAACAGCTTCAAAAATCCGATGTGGATACGCTGGTATATTTGCTGGAGCATAATCCAGAGGCCCGCGTCGAATGGTTAAAAGCACAACCTATGGCCGCTCAAACTCAAGACTTGCGCCGCCTGGTTATGTCCTACATAGACACTGGCGAAATGCGCTACTTCATGAATGGCGCGTTCGATATGGGAATCTGGTATCAACAACGCATAGTTGGCGTCATCGAACTACATACCATCAACCCAGAATACCGCAGATCGGATCTCGGCTATTGGTTGGATTCCTCTATATACGGGCAAGGAATTATGACGACTGCCGCGCGCGCACTCCTGGATTACAGCTTCCATACTTATGGATTAAGGGAAATCCGCATCCACTGTGATGCAGGTAATGTCAAAAGCCAGGCCATACCCGAACGGTTAGGATTTGTACGCGAATTTACATCAACAGAGGGAATTGTGTATGTAATCCGCGAGCAGCAATGGACTGCCCAGCCACCGGTAGGGGTCTGGCAGGATACCTCCACCCCTGATTGACCATGCTTAATGTTTGCGCGCAATGTGGCGCTTATCACGCAGATAAAGTGATCGATCCGGCCGGGCCTTATGCTATTTGCCCAGAGTGTGGTCACTTGCACCTGTTTCGCTATCTACCGCTGTTCATCGTCGGCGGTGCGAGTGGCACAGGCAAATCTGCCGTGTGCCACGCCCTCCTCGCACAGGACAATATCAATAGACCAGATGTCATTATCCTGGATGCAGACATCCTGTGGCGGCCAGAATTTGCTCAGCCGGACGACGACTATCGTGGCTTTTTTAATACGTGGCTGCGGATGTGTAAGAATATTGCACAGTCCGGCAAAACGGTGACCCTCTTCGGCGCGGGTGCGGGCGTCCCGGGGAATATCGAACCGTGTGTGGAACGTCGCTACTTTGCTGCCATTCACTACCTTGCCCTTGTCTGCAACGACGATGATCTTGTAACACGCCTGCGCAACCGCCCCCGTTGGCGCGAAAGCGGGAATGATGCCTTCATCCAAACCCAACTTGATTTCAACCACTGGTATATGACAACCGGCCTAACCCTCACGCCCCCCATCACGCTGCTCGACACGACCCGCACACCGGTTACGGAAACGGCGCGGCAAATCGACGAATGGATACATTCCCTCATGAAATGCGAAACGTGATGATTCACATATCGCGCATCACGTTTCACACATCACATGATCACACCTATGTCAGATACACTTATTGGTACACTTAACGAAAAACCACTGCACGCGGCACTGAAAGCCTGGTACGCGCAGCCCGGCGATCAATTCGAGGTCGCTATAGATGGCTTCGTGGTTGATATTGTGCGGGGGGACCTGCTCATTGAGATTCAGACTCGCAGCTTTACCGCTATGAAGCGTAAACTGCGCAAATTAACCCAAACCCATCCGGTGCGCCTGGTATATCCCATCGCGCAGGAAAAATGGATCACCAAATTAGAAAAGGACGGCGTCACTGAAGGGAAACGGCGCAAATCACCCAAACGCGGACGTCTGATCGAGATCTTCGCCGAGCTGGTTAGCTTTCCGGACCTGCTCGCGCATCCCAACTTCACCCTCGATGTGTTGCTTACCCAGGAAGAAGAAGTCCGCCACTATGATCCTAAACGCGGGTGGCGGCGCCAGGGGTGGATTACCGACGAACGCCGGCTCATCCAGGTCATAGCCAGCCACCAGTACGAGACCGTAGCGGATATCCTGCACTTACTCCCTTCTAATTTGATGATGCCCTTTACCACTGCCGACCTAGCTACCGCTACCGGCCAGTCGCGCAACATTGCGCGACGCATGGCCTATTGCCTGCGCAAAATGGGGGGGATCACGCCTGTGGGCAAACAAGGAAATGCAATCTTATATGAAAGAACGAGAGACAGTAGACAGTAGATCCGTTGCTTATAAAATGGCGACACTAGCACGTACCCGGGAAGACCCGGCTGAGGCATATTTGTGTACCTGGGCAGCGTTTCGGGCCATTACCACAACATTGGCAGTGCAAGATGGAGTGTCCCCACGCTTCAGTCTGCGCCCCAACGGCACGTTGCACACCCACAAAGTAGGGAAATTCAAGTTAGCTCTCATTACCCCCTATCCCGAACATACCTACCTGGATCATACATTCAAACATTTCAGTCCTAAACTGCAACACCAACTGATCACGCATGACAATACGCGCTTCTTTGTCACCCGTACGCCCACCTGGAAAGGAACCCCTATTGCGCGCGATGCCTACCGGCAACAACTTAACGGCGTCATTGATGCAGAATTAACGGTAGATACCCGTTATCCCACCTGGACGCCCATTGATATCGCGCTCTACAAACAGTACACCCGCGCCACTGCCGCGAATAAACCGCCTGACCCGGAGACACAAGCAACCCTAGCCCGCCAAATTCTCAACATGCTGACTGCAATCCAACACAATCTCTATCATAACGACACTCAACCCAACGATGAAAACAGCCCGGATGTACTCAACAAAGCGCTTCCCCTTCTTACCCTCATCGTGGAATCCTTTCTGGCCCACAACGATCATGAATGACTCGCCCTTCTCATCACGTTTCACATTTCACGTTTCACGCTACTGGGAACTTCTTTTCCTCTCCCTTATCCTGCTCCTGGCTGCCTATTTGCGTCTTGCCCACAACACCGATACTCCCGGCTGGTATACGGATGAAGGCACGCACTTGGATATCGCGCGCAATCTAGTCCACGGGCGCATGCAATATATGGCAATTACCCAATCCACACTGCTGTTTGCCAAACTACCGCTGTTTGAAGCGCTGTTAGCATTATGTCTGCGTATCAAAGATAATGGGATAGGGACACTGCGTACTCTGACCGGTATCCTCGGTGTATTCTCCGTAGGCATACTTTACGCCATCGTGCGCCATATTCAGAAACAACCCACGCTCGCCATGCTGTCCGCGCTGATGCTCGCCCTCTACCCCCAGGCAGTACTCTACAGCCGCTTCGGATTCAGCTACAATCTTCTCGTGCCCCTGATACTGTTAACCATGTTGGGGCTGTGGCTTTATCTGGATACGCCATCCACCGATCATCGAGCACAACGGCGCGGACTGCGACTTGCCGCCGTCGCCATTGGCATCGGGGGAATATCCGATCTATGGATGTTCTCCCTGCTTCTACCCTTGCTCTTGGTCACACTGGCGCGAAACTGGCGCGACACGCTATGGAGCCTCCCCCTCGCGCTACTCCCCTTCGGCCTTTATGCTTTTGTTATGCTCAGCACCGTCCCGCGCGCGTTTCTCTTCGATTTGGGATTCACACTCTCGCGTCTCTCCGGCGTGCCTCTCCGCACACAGATCACCAAACTCGCCCTCAACTATACTATCCTGCTATCACAAGATCACTGGGGCGCATTGGCCCTCGTGGGCATCTTCCTGTTACGTCCCGCACGACTACAACGGCTAACACTGCTGATGTTTTTAAGTCCCATTCTCGTTCTAGGACGTTCCGAAGCCCTTTATAACCTGAGCTTTTACTACGTCATCCCGCTGTTTCCCTTTATCGCGCTCGGTATGGCCACTGTCCTCCAACGGGGCTTGCCCTACGTTGCGCAAACCTTCTATGCCACGCTGCAATTATTGCATCGCTATTGGAAATGGCGACCCCAGTATTTTAGGGGTTTCACCCAACTTGGCGCATATAGTCTGCTGTGTCTGATTCTCCTCTCGCCCTTTCTCACCTCAGTCCTGTGGACCTTCCAACAAACCCACAACGGCTTCAGTACCCTCATTGATCCTTTCCTGATCGCGCCCACCGACGCCCGGCAAGCCGCCGGCTTCATCCGCCACCACGTCCAGCCTGATGACCTCGTCATTGCCTCACCCGGCATGGCCTGGTTACTGGACACCAGGGTCGCCGACTTCCAAATGATCGTCGCGGCCACAGGTCAAGCCACCCCCCACCTGCCGGCAAATATTCCCGAAGATCGCTGGGCCTTTGCGTCCGACATTTCCCATGCCCGCTTCGTCATCGTAGATAATCTCTGGTATACCTGGGCAATATGGAACATTCCAGGACTTACAGACATATTGCAGAACATAGAAACAGATTGGACATTGATCTTTGAAAGTGGTGAAGTTAAAGTGTACCAACCATAAATAAACCCGGTTTTTGATAAACACCAGGTTTATAAAATTCCAAGTGTATTTTTACAAACTTTGGGCTATACTAAGTATAAGCACCGAGTAAGTGCGGTAAGGAAAGGGGGCGCGCGATGAAATTCCCATACGGTAATACCAATTTCTACGATGTGATCACGAGCGGCTACTTTTATGTCGATCGCACAGGATACATTCCGGTGATCGAGGATGCAGGCAAGGTACTGCTCTTCCTGCGCCCGCGCCGCTTCGGTAAAAGCCTACTCCTTTCGATGTTAGAAAATTATTATGACGTCGCCAAAACCGACGACTTCGAGCGGCTGTTCGGGCAACTAGCAGTTGGGCAGCAGCCTACACCCAAACATAATCAGTATCTCATCCTCAAATGGGATTTCTCTGTGATTATCACGCAAGGTTCAATAGAACAGATCCAACAGGCGATACATGATCATCTCAACGATGAGCTAGATAATTTTATGCGGCGATACCAACATCTATTACCCTACAGGGCTGAACTCAATCCTGATAATGCCATTTCTTCTTTAGCCAGGGTCTTGACCGCAGCGCAAGTCACACCCTACGATATCTATTTGTTAATTGACGAATATGACAATTTTGCTAACGAAGTCTTGATGGCCGGGCTGACTGATAGCCAACAACGCTATGAAGCCCTGGTCAAGGGCGAGGGATTGCTGAAGACAATCTTCAAAGCCATCAAGCACGGCACTGGCGGACGGGGTATTGACCGTGTCTTCATCACTGGCGTCTCACCCGTCGTGATGAGTGACATCACCAGTGGATTCAATATCGCGGAAGACATCTATCTCTTATCCTCATTCAACGATCTGTGTGGCTTTTGGGAACATGAGCTTGTAGGAGTTGTACAACAGATTGTAGATGAATGTAATGCACCAGCAGAGAAGGCCCAAGAGGCACTAGATATGATGTGCCGGTTCTACGATGGTTACAGCTTCACTTATAACGAATCCAACACACTGTATAATCCCACAATGGCGCTCTATTTCCTAAAGGCTTTCCAACGTGATTGCCAGTATCCCCGCCGCATCCTGGATAGCAACCTGACGATGGACCGCAGCAAAATCACGTATGTAGCAAGCTTACCGCACGGTGAATATGTCGTCTCAGCGGCATTAGATGAGCAGCAGCCGCTTACCATTGCCGCGTTAAGCGACCGTTTCGGGGTCGAGGAAGTACTCCGGGCAACTACCCATGACCAAACATTTATGGTTTCCCTGTTATATTATTTTGGAGTCTTGACGCTCGCTTCAAAACACACCCCCCCAGGCAAACTTATCCTGCGCGTGCCCAATCTAGTCATCCGCAAATTATATGTGGAACGCATCCAGGAACGCCTGTTGCCGGATTTCACCACCAAGGAGGAAGCACTGCGCGTTATTGAATTATTCTATCAAACCGGCAATCTTCAGCCGCTCTGTGATTTTATTGAAGGGCAACTCTTTAAGGTATTCGACAACCGGGATTACCGCTGGACTAACGAATTGACCGTCAAAACGCTCTTTCTCACCTTGCTCTTCAATGATACCTTCTACATTATGGATTCTGAACCAGCGTTGCAGCGCGATTACGCAGATTTGATTATGATCGTGCGCCCTGATATGCGCCAGTATGAACTACTGGACATTCTGATCGAGTTCAAGTACGTAGCATTGGGGCAAAATAACCTCACTGGGGAGTATGTACAGGGGATGAGCGACGAGGAACTGCGTGCGCTGCCCGCCATACAGGAGGTATTCTCGGCGGCACGGCCCAAGTTGGCAGGTTACAAGAAAAAACTGCAAGAAGTTTATGGTGAGAGGTTGCGGTTGCGGACTTACGTTGTAGGCGCGGTGGGATTTGAACGGTTGGTATGGGAGGAAATGAAAGACACATCCGGGCTATAATTACCTAAAAATATCTACATCTATAGTACAATAAAGATAAATTGCGTTTAAGAGAGGTGATTGACCTATGAACGAAAATCCCCTATTTTCCATTGGCTATGCCCAACAAACCATTACGCCCACACTGGAGCGCAAGGTCTACCTGGCAGGATTCGGACGGAATCGCGTCGCGACATCCATCCACGATGATCTCTATGTGCGCGCGCTGTCCCTGCATTTGGGAGACACACACCTGGTGTTAGTGGCTCTTGACCTGCTGGGCCTCTATCGTCCTCATTGCGAGGAAATTGAGCAGCGCGTACATACGCAATTGCCGGATACACGGGTCATCATTGCCAGCACCCACACCCACCATGGGCCGGACACCATGGGTCTTTGGGGGCGCAACGCAGTCACATCTGGCATTGACAAGGAATATATGCGGACACTGAAGGAAAAGGTGGTGCAAACTATCTTCGGCGCGTGCTATACGTCCCAACCCGCCGATATGCGCAGCACAAACGTCCACGTGCGCGGCGTCGCCAAGAATACCCGCGACCCGGACATTATCGATGACGAACTCACCTGCCTGCAATTTTGCCACGCTATCGAAGATCATCCCCTGGCAACAATGCTGATTTTCCCCTGCCATCCTGAAGTTCTGTGGGAGCAAAATCCGCACATCACTTCCGACTACCCCGGCTACTTGCGTGCCCATATAGAAAAGGAAACCGGCGCGCCTTGCATCTTCTTTCCCGGCGCGTTAGGAGGGATGATGACGCCTGATGTAAAACAGCACACCTTTGAGATTGCCGCAAAGTTCGGGCGGACGTTGGCGGATGCCGCGCTGGGCGCACTTGCAAAGACACAATCTCATCCCGTTACCGGGCTTGTACACCAAAGCCAATCATTCACCATTCCCTTGACTAACACGCTCTTCAAAATGATGCTGCGGCTAGGAGTACTTCCCAAACTCACCGTCAACAAGCAGGAAATACTCACCGAGGCTAATCTAATCTCCCTTGGTTCGGTTCTGCTCGCCACGGGACCGGGGGAAATCCTGCCCAAACTAGGCCTATCGGTTAAGGAAAGCCTGGCACAGACTGGCGCGCCCGTTGTGGGCGTGATTGGCCTAGCTAATGACGAATTGGGCTACATCCTGCCGCGTGAGGACTTCATCTTCCCGCGCAATCCGCTCAGCCCTGGTGATCACTACGAAGAAACAATGTCCGTTGGCCCCGAAGCCGGCCCACGCTTGATGGCGGCGTGGAAGGCATTAATAGAGAGATTAGAGATGAATGGCAAATGATTGTAGTCGCGCGGTCAATGTCATTCACCCTTCATCATTAGATTAGGAGATATAAAATGCAAAATCCCGATCCCTATGTTTCCCCATTCACGTGGCGTTATGGCTCGCCAGAGATGCGGGAGCTTTGGAGCGAAGTCAAGGCACGATCCCTGTACCGGCGCATCTGGGTTGCACTGGCCCGCGTGCAAAGCCGCTATGGGTTGGTCGCGCCGGAACAAGTTGCCGATTTGGAAGCCCACATGGATGAGGTGAACTTTGCACGCTCGCTTGAAATTGAGAATGAAATCCACCACGACGTGATGGCCGAAATCCGCACTTTTGCCGAGCAGTGCCCGGTAGGGGGCGGCATCATCCACCTGGGCGCGACCTCAATGGATGTGCGCGACAATGCCACCGCGCTGCAAGTCCGCGAGGCCCTTGACCTCATCCTCAATAAACTTGACGCACTACTGCTGATCTTTGCCGGACAAATTGAATTATGGGCCGAGACACCCTGTATCGGCTTCACCCATATCCAACCCGCCGAGCCCACGACCCTTGGTTACCGGTTGGCCTTCTACGCGCAAGACCTGCTACAAGACCATCTCGATTTGGCACGCTTGCGGGCGGAGTGGCGCGGCAAGGGGTTTAAAGGGGCAGTAGGTACATCGGCCTCGTACAGGTTACTGTTGGGGAATACCACCACGCCGGCTCAATTTGAGGCTGAGGTGATGGCCGAACTGGATTTACCCGCGTGGCCCGTCGCCAACCAGACTTATCCCCGCCGCCAGGATTGGGCTATACTCACCGCACTCTCCGGTATGGGCAGCACCCTCTACCGCTTCGCCTTTGACCTGCGCATCTTACAGACCCCCGCCATTGGCGAGTGGGGGGAACCCTTTGGAAGTAAGCAAGTTGGTTCATCGGCCATGCCCTTTAAACGCAACCCTATCCATTCGGAAAAAGTCAACAGTCTGGCCCGCTACCTGGCGCAACTCCCCCGCGTCGCCTGGGATGACGCCGCGCACTCCCTGTTAGAGCGCACCCTCGACGACTCGGCCAACCGGCGCATTATCCTGCCCAATGCCTTTCTCACGGCAGATGAACTGCTCAGTGTCAGTCTACGCTTGGTGCGCGATCTGCGTCTCAATGAAGCGGCCATCACCCGCAACCTGACGCTTTATGGCCCATTTGCCGGTATCGAACCCCTGTTGATGCGCCTGGTTAAGGCCGGTGCAGATCGCCAGGAAATGCACGAAATCCTGCGCGAAATTGCAATGCGAACGTGGATCAACGTTGAGGCCGGACAACTCAACCCCCTCTCCGATTTGCTGACTGCGGAAGAGCGCTTACTGGCTTACCTTCCAGCCTCAGAAATCCGCGCGGCCCTTAATGCCCGCGACTACGTCGGCGACGCGCCGGTACGGGCGCTGAACCTGGCACAACGGATAAGAGAAAGCGTAAAAAAATAAATAGGCCAGGCTACGAAAGTCTTACGACGCATCTAGTTCACCCAGCGCCAGTGTTGGACCCAAAGCATACAAAATGCTGGTGCCTGCCGAGATTTTTATGGTCTTGGGAGTTTGCTATTTTAGCTCTTGACGAAATTCAGAAGATGTGTATAATATGCCCTGTTGATGCGGGGTGGAGCAGTGGCAGCTCGTCGGGCTCATAACCCGAAGGTCGGCGGTTCGAATCCGTCCCCCGCTACTCGTTTTTTAAACTATGTATGGCGAGGTAGCTCAGTGGTAGAGCAGGGGACTCATAAGCCCTTGGCCGTTGGTTCAAATCCAATCCTCGCCACACAATATTATAATCATAAGCCCGCATTAGGTATAGCGCCATCACAGCTTTTTTTAGCAAAAAGGATGGCGCTATGTTTTTGCAAACTTTAATCGATGGTTTTCTGCTTGACTGTGAAGCCCGCAATTTATCCCCTGGTACACTCCGATCATACCGGCCTATCCTAAACGAGCTATGTAACTTCTTAGGCAATCCTCAAGCCGATAGTATCACCACAGTTGATCTTAGGCGTTATGTGCTTCACCTATCCCAAAGAAACAAGTATGCTTTTGGCGATCGTCCCTTCAAGGGTGAACAAAACGAGAGTAAACTCTCAGTATGGGCAATCCATAAGCACGTTAGGACTACCAAGGCTTTCTTCACGTGGGCACATGCTGAGGGGATACTTTCAGAAAATCCAAGCGCAAGGCTAAAACGTCCTAAACTTCCACAAGGACGTATTGAAACCTTCTCCCAGGATGAAATAAATACCATTTTGGAAAAGGCGCAAAAGCAAAGCTACCGCGATTATACGATCTGCTTCACCTTCCTAGACTCAGGGTTACGCAAAGGTGAGTTGTTAGCACTTACCCTTAACGATGTAAATATACTGACCGGAGTTATAGTTGTGCAGCATGGCAAGGGTGATAAGTCGCGTGAAGTGAAAGTGGGCAATGCGTGCAGGAAAATTCTATGGCGGTATGCCAATGATTTCAGAAAACCACAAGAGGAAGGGGAAAAAACTTTTTTCTTAGGTCGGGACGGCAAGCCGCTAAGTGCAAAATGGCTTAAGTTCTGCTATGCGGCGCTTGTCCCCCAAGTGTGGCTTTAGGGTGTACTGCCACAAATTTAGGCATACCTACGCGACCAACATTGCTAAGAAATTTCCAAACGCTTTTCTTATCTCC
>JAFGFI010000224.1 GCA_016931185.1 Anaerolineae bacterium | reverse complement strand
TTTTATTACACATCATTTGAAATTTTCTCCGCGTCCTCTGCGACTCTGCGGTAAATAGGGCTTTTTTCAGTAGAGTCATCTACTGAGATTTGAGATTTTTCTATTTATGTGTATGCTATGTCCTCGTAGATTATTTGCTATCTAATCTTATTCTGCCGGAGAACATTCTGTGACACAAAAACTAAAATGTATTTACAGACAATTTAATATGTCCGATTTAAAGTCCCACTATCTTGCCACAGCACTTTTAGGGCTACTTTTTTCTCTCCTTCTCATAGGATCAGTGCAACTTTCCCTTACGACTGATGAACCTTCGCATCTCGGCTCGGGCTATACGTTTATAGCACGTGGTACTGCCGGTTTATGGACAGTCCCTATGCGAGGGCATCCCTTACTCGTTGATGCCTGGAACGCATTACCCCTCTATCTAGGAACTCCCGATCTGCCTCTTGAGACTTTGGATGGATGGAAGGTAGATCGAGGAAAGTTTGTCGAGAAAGTCGTAAAGGCCCTAGGGCCTTTTGAACGCACAGCTCTCGCCGGGCGCGTGCCCACCATGCTGTTGACCATTCTGTTGGCTGCTACTGTCTATCGCTGGGGCACAGATCTTTGGGGACCTATTGCCGGTAGTTTTGCCCTGCTATTACTGGTTTTCGATCCAACGCTGCTCGCTCATGGTCGTGTTGCCACGAATGACGCAGGGGTTACCGCCTTTGGTACCCTATTCCTTTACCTGCTCTGGCGTTGGCAACGCACGCCTTCATGGTCTCGCGCAGCAAGCGCGGGCTTTGTCGCCGGGTTGACGATGCTTGCAAAAGGCTCCGGTATTTTATGGCCAGCAGCCGGATGTATACTTGTCCTGTGGCGGCTTGTTGATGTATGGAAAACAGAGAGAGGAGAAGAAAAGAGAAAGGATAGAGAAAAGAGTACATCTCAAATTCCAAAACCCAAATCCAGAATTCCATCGCTGTTTGGACAGAGCTTACTTATGGGCGCAACTGCTTTCTTAGTATTATGGGAGATGTATGGTTTTGCAATTGGCCCTCTACCCGGATTATCACTCCTGGAAAATGACATATCCATTTCTGTGCCTGCGCCTCTACACTGGCGCGGCTTATTTTTCCACACTGGCGACGCCGGCGAACATTTGATATTTGCCCTGGGGCAGATTAAGACGGGACGCTGGTGGTGGTATTTTCCATTCAGTTTTCTCATTAAAAATCCACTTCCCCTGGTATTTGGGGTATTCTTTGCTCTTGGTTCACTCGCTTTTTCCAAAACCCGCCATCGCGTTCAAAAATGGCGCTATTTCCGCATACTGGGGACATTTGTCATACTTTATATCAGTGTTGCTATCACGACAGGGCCTAATATCGGCTATCGTCACATACTCCCCCTTCATCCCCTGTTATATCTGTTCATAACAGGTACGGTGAAAGAATGGGGAATAGAAAATAAAAACTCACAAATCGACGAAGCAGCAAGTCAGCGAAGCAAGAAACAAGAAACAAGAAACAAGAATTACATTTCACGTTTCGCGTTTTATGCTTTACTAGCCTGGTATATCCTCGGCACGCTGCGCGTCTTTCCCTATGAGCTTACTTTCTTCAACGAACTTGTAGGTGGGCCCGAACAGGGATGGCGTTATTTGGCAGACTCCAATACAGATTGGCAGCAGAGTTGGAAAGCGCTTCATGATTGGCAAGAAGAAAATGATATAATTTTCTACGATGCCTGCTTAAAAAGTGAGGATGTGGCTCGAGAATACGATATTGATTATTTGACCATGCCACTAAATATTTTTGGGAGCTATGTCATACAGCCAACTTATTACCCAGAACCCGGTGATTATGTGATCCGCGCGCATGATCTGAGTACGTACGCAATACCTTATGATAAAAACTACACCTGGTTTCGTCATCGTACCCCGGACGCCATAATCGCCAACAGCCTTTACTATTACCATGTTCCTGCGCCCGTAGCTCCGGCATGGTTGGCACAGTGTGCTGTGCCCGCACCGCCATTAGACGGTGGTGCTATTGAGCAAGGATTTGGGATGTTAACACTGCGCCTGCTAACCTTTGATTGTACACAGTCCTGGATCTATCCACACAATGGTGACACAACGGGTTGGTATGCACTTCACGATCAACAATTACGGCCTGATACCATCTTTCAACAGCTTTATCTACGGCCTTCGTTGCCGCATGACAGTTTTACACAACGTCATCTGGCTGATATTCCACAAAGTGTCCGCCAGCGAGATTATCATAATACGCCTGCTTTTGCGCTCTATGAATGGACGCCTTCAGCAGGCCAACAAGAAGAATTTCCGATAAACGCTGCGCTTCCAATGCCAAAGAGTATAGGAGGGTATCCAACCCCGGCAGGAACCCTACCCAGTACGCTTGTTGAAGCAGATACATTTGCTCATACGGCTATCAAGCTGGAGGAGCCTTTCACTTTCCTGGGGACATCTACGTATTGCAGTAAGGATACGGTGGAGGTGGAAACATGGTGGCAAGTTACCGACCATCCTATCCAGCGTTCATTCTCATTGATGGCACATCTTCTTACACCCGATGGCACCGTCTTGGGTGTCGCCGATGGGCTTGGGATCTCATCGCTTCTTTTGCAGACTGACGATATCATCGTACAACGCCATCGCTTTTCTGTATCTCCTGTTGAGTCGATGTTATGGTTACGTACCGGGGCATATTGGTTAGATGATGGCACTAGATGGAGCCTATCGGGAACTTCTGCAAACGATGCCATCTTTGTACCTATTACAAACTGTGATTAAATAACCGATGAAAAAGTATATAGTCATTATCATTATTCTGTTACTGGCTGCCGCGTTGCGCTTCCCTGACCTGGAACGGGTACCGCCGCCCTTCAATGTTGATGAAGCCGTCAATGCCTATGACGCCTATTCACTCCTCAAAACCGGGTGCGATCAGTGGGGGCATCCCTGGCCTATCACGATGCGCGCGTTCAACGACTACCGGCGCCCCGCCACCATCTACAGCGCGATCCCCTTTATGGCAATTTTCGGCCTCACCATCTACGGCATCCGGGCAATGGCGGCTTTCTGGGGATGGTTGTGTGTACTCTTCCTCTATCGCCTGGTGCGAGATATGTTTACTCCACGCGCGGGCGCGTTCGCCGCCCTAATGTTGGCCCTGGCCCCCTGGCACATCGCTTTTTCGCGCGTCGGATTGGAAGCCTGCGGCCCAATGCTGTTTACCGTTATCGCCGGGCTATGGTGTGGTTGGCGTTGGCATCGCCACCACCGTCCGGGATGGCTCATTGCTGCGGGCATGTTCCTGGGACTATCCCTATACACCTACACGACCACGCAAGCGTTCACACCCTTGCTTCTGTTAATCTGTGGCCTGATTTTCTTCCGCGAATTCTGGACGTACCGCACACACGCGCTCATCACAATCATTATTTTTATCCTCATCACCGCGCCCCTCGCCTGGGCCGTCGTGACCAACGACGTAACATGGAACCGGCTCAACCGCATCTCAATGTTCCAGCCTGACTTACCCTTCTTGGAAAGCCTGCGCAATATTGGGACACAGTGGCTCGGACACTTCAAGCCGGGTTATCTGTTTATTGAAGGTGATGCGCAACCTGTCCACCATCCCCAGGGTTTCGGAGAACTCTACTGGGTAGACGCATTATTAGTTCCACTAGGTATGGTATATTTAATGATGAAGAGAAAAGGAAAAGCGACGGTATTACTCCTGGCATGGCTCACCCTCGGCCCACTGCCCGCCGCATTGACCATCGAAGATATGGGAACAGCGCACTCGATGCGCGGGATGCTAGGGTTGCCTGTCTGGGCCATTGTCAGCGGGCTAGGATGGGCACAAATCGTCAATTGGCTACAGCCTGACATAGAATCGATCATCGACGAATTAACGAATCGGCGAATGGCGAATAGCGAATCACGAATGGGGAATGGGGAATGGCGAATGGCGAATGGCGAATGGCGAATGGCGAATCACTCCATTCTCAATGTTTCGTTTTTTAAACTAACACTAATAGGCCTCTTGCTAGGCGCGCTGGTGTGGAACGCGATCACTGTCCTGCACCACTACTACACCGTCTATCCCATTGAGGCCGGGCGATCTTTCGAGTATGGCGTCCGCGAGGCAATGGAGTATGTACTGGCGCACGAAGATGAATACGATACCATTGTACTGACCAACTGGATCAGCCAGCCGCACATTTTCGCCGTCTTCTTCAAACACTACGATCCCCGCGATTTCCAACGCACGCGCGCGTCCTATGGAGATCAATTATCGGAGAAACTCACTGTGTGGGGGGACAAATACATCACCGGAGATGTGGATAAGCTCTACACCGAACTGGATAACGCGCTTTTCGTCGCCCGCCCTCACATGCTGCGCGACGTTGACCCTGTGCTGGTCATCAACCATCCTGACGGCTCTCCAGCCTTTAAAATTATAGTCAAATGACACGAGAACCCAGAATCACGAATTACGAATTACGAATTACGGATGAAGGAGGAGAGACTTCCGCGGTTCACTCCTCATCCTTCATTCTCTATCCTCCCTTCTTTATGCTTCTCACCCTCTATCTCCTTGTTGGGCTGGCTTATATCTGGGTGACGCCGATGATGGAGAAACATGATGAAGCCGGGCATTATGGGTATCTACGCTACTTGCACGAACACCGCCAATTGCCGCCACTCAATACAGACGACGAATGGCTTATTGAGGCCAAGCAACCCCCGCTTTATTATGTCATCACGGCGGTGCTTACCGCCTGGTTGCCCGATATTGAGGACGATGCGCTATCTGGAAATGGTGGGTTGCTCGCCAAAAACATTTACCTAGATTACTCCGTGCCCGGCCAGCGCAACGATAATCGCAACGTCTATCTACACCCCCCCTATCTGACCCCACGGTTCATCGGGGCACGCGCGATTTCCCTGATCTGCGGTCTTCTCACGATGGTCACAGCATATCTCATTGCCACCATACTCTTCCCCACCCAGACCGCCCTTCCTCTTACCGTTGCCGCCGCCGTTGGCTTCCAGCCCAAGTTTATCTACATTGCCACTGCCATCAACAACGATGCTGCAACGGCGCTTTTGGGGGCGTTGGTGACATTGCTATTGGTTTACAGACTGAAATCCGAAACGGGCAGACTGAAAGGCCTGTTTCATTTCAAAGCAGAAACGGGATCAAGCAGGTTGGAAAACCTGCCCCACTTTTCACTGATTATGGGGGTACTGCTTGGGATTGCCAGTTTGACCAAAGTCAGCGCACTGGTCTTTTTCCCATTGGTAGGATTGGGGCTGCTGCTCATTCATAAAGGATTTTCACGCAACCTCTTCCGCGAGGGGTTTATTATTCTTGGTATCGCACTGCTGGTGGGCGGCTGGTGGTACGCGCGCAATGCGCTGCTCTATGCGGATCCGTTCACCCTCGGCACACACACGGGCGGAAGCACAACCGTCCGCGCGTTCTGGGAGCGGATAGGCCACGATCTGATCGCCATCGAACACAACTTCTGGGCCAACCCTGCCCGCTCATTCATCAGCGAACTTCCTATAGATAAACTGCTGATAGGATGGGGGCGCGTTAGCCTGGGGCTGTTCATCGTCAGTCTACTCCGCAATTTCAAATTTCCTATCAATATGCACAATGGAAAAGACGGCAAGAGCATGATTTGGAAATCGCGGCTACATTCTGTTTTTTTTCACCAGGATATATCCACCTGGATCATTCTGCTCAGTTGGCCGGTTACCTACTTCCTGTTGCTCGTTTTCTACTGGAACCGCCAATTCAAATGGCCCTTCGGTCGCCTGCTCTTCCCCGCACTGACCCCCATATCCCTGGTCTTTGTTCTAGGATGGTGGCTGATGACGCCCCCGCGCTGGCGGCGCACGGTACTCACTGCCAATACAGCCTTCATTCTCACCCTCACCGGCCTGATTCCCTTCATTAGTATCGCCCCCCTCTATCATCCATGGACTGATGCCACCGGACAAACCTATCTCACGGATGTAAGTCTCCACACTGTCTACCGCGATCCCGCCACGGACACACCCATCGCAGAACTCATCGGCAGCCAGTTGCCAGACCCTGTCGCGGTTCCCGGTGATTACACCCGCGTGGACCTATGCTGGAAAGTGTTAGCACAGACATCGCAGCCTTACGCTGTGTTCGTCCACGTCCTGGATATTGCTTCAGCTTACACCGGCAACGCGCCACAAATTTGGGGCAGCCGGCGCACCTATCCCGGCCTGGGCAATCTGCCCACCGATCGTTGGCCGGTTGGAAAAATGTTCTGCGATCCCATTTGGGTTCCAGTCTCAACCGGTGCGCCTACTCCCATAGGCACCCTTTTCGAAGTCGGCTTCATCGATCCCACAACGGGACAGCGGCTGGAAAGCATCACGCCCGATGGAGAACCTGTAGGATTGCTCGCCATTCGAGGGACATCGCTGATCACCGCACCCCACCATCCCCTCACGACTCCACCCCAAGCCACCTTCGACACAGCCCTGGAACTTCACTCCCTGTCCTATATCCTCGCGGGCAATACCCTAACGCTCACCCTCACCTGGCAAACGCAAGCTCCTGTGGCTTACGATGCGACCCTGTTTGTACATCTCACCAATGCCGAGGGCGAGGTCATAGCCCAGGTTGATCGCCGGCCCCTGGATGGACGGTTTCCCACCTCGTATTGGATTCCAGGACACGCGATCACGGATACATTTTCTCTATCACTGGATGACAATGCGCGCTCCCAACTCGCCGCTCTCAGACTGGGGCTTTACACCTGGCCCTCTCTCGAACGGCTCATAGTGACGGAAGTCAATGGGGAGCAACCAATAGATAGGGCACTGACAATTTTCCTGAACGTTGAGAATTAGGGATTAGGTGTTGAGTGCCACTAATCGCGATAGGGGCAGGCTTAATGCTCACAAGTGCCACTAATCGCGCAGGATTCTTGTACATTAAC
>JAFGFI010000223.1 GCA_016931185.1 Anaerolineae bacterium | reverse complement strand
ACCGTCTGCGGCGTCAGGCTGATCTCCGGTACCAGAATGAGAATCTGTTTCCCCTGGGATAATACCATAGCGGCCGCACGCATATAGATTTCCGTTTTACCGGAGCCGGTAACACCTAATAATAACACAGGAGGACGAGACATAACATGTGGCGCGAGTTGCACTTCAATCTCATACCACACGGCTGCCTGGCCGGGAGTCAAAGAAGGGGGTTCATCCGGCGTGTAAATCATCTCCGCGAGGGGATCACGGATAACGGTCTCACTGTTAAAGGCAATCAATCCCCGCTTCTCCAGCATTTTGAGATGTGCGGCGTTGGCTCCGGTTTCGGCGCAGACTACGGTAACTTCTACAGGCTCGGGTTCACCCTCAAGAAAACCCAATATAGCCTGGTATAGGTCGGCGCGTTTAAGTCGCTCCATTTTACCGGCCCATTGCTCGCGCGGGTAGACTAACCGCGCCAGTTGCACTGTCTTGGGCCGGATCGCGGGCATCCGCAACAGACGCTCGGTTTTGATATACTGCTTGCGCTCAAGATAACGCCGCGCGCGCTGCCAATCCAGGTGCTTGAGCGCGCCGGCGACCTGGGTATTTGTCAATGTCCCTTCTTCAACCAACAATCGCAACAATTTCTCTGCCGGAGCGGGTAACCCTTCAGGGATGGTCAATGTCAGGGCGGTAAAGCGCAAATAGGCCTGGGGGCGCATCCTCGGCGGGAGCATCGTCTGCACGCACTTGTGAAGGGGGGCCAGTGTGGTGCGCGATAACCAGCGGGCTAAATCCAACAACTTCGGAGTAAGTACCGGTTCTGTATCCAGCACACTATGGATGGGACGGGTATCCGGCACAGAAGGGGTATTCGTCAACCCCATCACGATGCCGGGCAACAGCCGCTCGCGCACGGGAACCACTACCAGTACCCCCGTTCGTATCGTGCCCGTCATCCCCTCTGGAATCGTATAATCGAGGAAGTGGGATGTTTTAACTTTAATGGGTAGGAAAACTAAAACTTGCGCGTACATAGTGAGTTAGGAGTCAGGAGTTAGGCGTTAAGTGTTAGGCGTTAAGATAGGATTGTCGCTCTTAACGCCTAACTCGCAACTCTTAACTTGTCACTCGTCCTCCTCTGTCTCTAGCGGCGCGAGGTCGGCGAGGGTCTGTTGCCATGTAGGTGTACCGGGAGCATAGCCCATAACACGCACCAGTGTGCCGACCTCGGCCCACCGGAAAAGGGTTTCGGCATCGCCTTCGTCAAGGATGATGCAGCCGAACGAAGCGGGCCAACCAAGAACGCCCGGCGAAAGTCGCCAACCGGAAGCCGTGATAGGCAGTTCGTGGATTCCGTTGTAGAAGCCATCGCCCTCTTCATAAATGCCCATAAAGTAGGGCATATCCAGGTTCCAGCGGCGGGCAAAGGCATTCTCTTCCTTAAAAAGGACTTGATACTGTCCGGCGATGGTGGGAGTGCGGGAGATACCACTGGAAATGGTGAAAGTGAAAGCCTGCTGGTCCTGCACATAAACACGCATCTTCTGTTCCCCCAGGCTGATCTCAATGCGCTTATCGGGAATTATGGGCTGAGGGAAGAGAACATCAAGCGAAGGAATTACCAGCTCCTGTCCGATGTCAATCGCGCCGGGGTCAACATCGGAATTTGCTTTCACCAATTGCCACATTGGGAGCTGGTGGTTGTAGGCAATGAGCGACAGGGTATCCCCTGGCTGAACAACATAGGTAGTAGCCGGATGCGTGATGCTTGCCTTGGCCCGGTGCTGTTGTACCCTGAGCGCGCTCATAACCTGTACCAGGGTCGTATCCACATTTAACTCGCGTCTTCCATTCACCTGTGACGCGATCTCCATAAGCCAGGCATATATTGCAGCGGTCTTAAAGTTCAATTGGATGTCCTGCGATCTGGGAAGAGGGGCGAGCCATCCCGCAACCTGCGCGGGTGTCGCCGTGAAAGTAGCGTGATAAGCCAATGCCGGCAGGGGAGACTCATCTGCGACGAGAATCTCATCTAAGGTTATCCCGTCGGCTGCTGTAAACAACGGATCCTCGGCAACCAGTACGAAAGATTGAGATAATAACGCCTGTGCATGGCTATACGCGGGTTCAACCTCGGTACGCTGTGGCAGTGTGGTAGATAGTACAAGAGAGACCGTATCCGTCCCCTGTGCTAAAGCTGCCACTATAGCCTCAGTACTGGCGGGGATATCTAAATCCTGCCCGGGTTGCGCGGGTACCATGACCACGTTTGCCCCCGCGATTTGCAATTGCGCGTCAATGGGAGATGCAGACAGTGCGGGCGCGAGCTGCTCCAAATATGCCGTTACCCGCGCCGGGTCGGCAGGGATAAGCACCGGGTCAACCTGAACTGTCTTGCCCCATTCCGGGCGCGGCGTCTCCCGGCCTACGCGGTAGGCCGTGGCTGCGGTAGCAGCAAAATCATAACTTTGCCCCGCTTCGGCCCACGTGAGTATCCATTGCTGACCGGCAGCTTTCAGGGTAATCGCCAGTGTCTCCGGCGCAGGAAATGCCTGTACAAGATCCTTTTCCGCTTGTGCTTGCGTCAGGCCCTCCAGATCAACGTGGATGAGGGATATCCGATCGTGAACAACAACACCGGGAAAGATCGTATCCGCCGGTTGCCGGTGCGAAACCCACAGCGCGCCCGCGAAAACAGCGACTGCGACGATCAACAAGGCAATGGCTAAGGCAAAAAGTTTTTTGGTATTAAACATTTATAACCTTGTGTTCGTACAGAGGAAAATATCAAAATAACCGCCCCTCTTTAAGCCGCATAAACAACACGGGGATACTCCAAAGATCGGTGTTATTCCGGGCTAACATCATGCGGGTTTGATTCATCGCCTTATCTACAATTCCGTGATCCAGTAAGGAACGATAAAAGTAATGGGTTAGAATTCGAGCCGCATCCACAGGTAGAAAATCTTGCATAGCTACGACCGCTGGAACGCCGGCGGCGATCAATCGCGGCGCTAAACCTACAAAGGGGTTTCTTTCACCTGGAACTCGTTTTGCGCTTTCACAGGCAGCCAGAAAGATTAGATGGGGCAATTGCCCGGCATCTTGCAACCATCCCGCAAGTTCCATTTCCCGAATCTGTTCAACAGAACCTATGCTATCCTCAAAAAATAGTGCGGATTGATTGCGATGGCGATTGAATTGTCCATGCCCTAGATAATGCAAGATATGATAACCCTGCCCCCGCGCCAACATATCAATAACATTATCTATAGTGGTTGGTCCGTCCTGAACTTGATATCCAGCATTCTCTAATTGTGTAAGTAATGGGCTGGATATAGAAGTACGTCCAGGCATCACGGTAACTTCTAAATTTGTGAGCTGATGAAGATCTCCCAAAGCACCCATCAAATTCTTAAGTTCTTGTTCGACGTTGAGTGATTTGAGAGAATACTTTTCAAGATTGGCGGGATTGGAAATGGCAAATAACATCCGCGCGGGGCGCTCAGTAACCGGACCAGGTTCACTTTGTGTGAGCCCGATATAGCGCGAAAAAGGCCGATCTGCGGAAGTCGCTAAGCGTCTCTCTCCCCCAGAAGTAGGATAATGTAGTCGCTCCCATACCAATGCGTGAAGTTCGGCCGCATCGTTGTCAATCCATAAACGGAAACGCAGTCGTTTCTCCGTTTGCGTTTCAGCGAGAGTTTCAGCCCTAATGTATGCTTTATTAATCTGTCCAGTAAAGATCTGTAACTTCTCATCCAAAATGAGTTGTTCTGTAAATGTGGAGCCGTCGCCCAATTCAGCCTTAACCTTATACTTCCCCGGCTCAGTATTTGCGGGAGAAATATGAACTTCAAAATCCGTATAAGTATCTTTTTCCGCAGTCACTTCAGATGCGACAATTTCTCGTTGTGATACGATTGTCTCTGGCGCTTTCTGGGTTTTTTCCAATCTTTTCTGCCAACGCTCGATCTGCGCGTTAAGCTCTTTCTTCCGGTTCGCTCCATAAGTAGGATCGGCCCAGCCGCGATCTAAATGTTCTTGAAGCTGTTTCAAATCTTGTTCACAAGCCGCGATCCGTTCATTGATGATGGCCTGTTCAAGCTGAGGAGCCAGGTCTGCCAAACGCCGATAACATGCTGTTTCCGGAGGGGCCAGATCCTTGAGTACAAATAATAACATCACTAATCCGTTTTGTTCATGGGTATCCCAAGCGTCTATCAATGTAGAAACGATTAACTGTACACGTGCTGCACGTGTGGAGGCAGATGGCACATTATTTTTCCAGACTCTTAACCGAGGATCGTTGAATACTGCTTCTAAGTGTTCCTGATTGTCAAAAGTCCCACACTCATTGAGAACAGCTATCAGTTGATTATGCAGATAAGGGGGAACGCCGCTCATAGCACCTCCGAATTATTGCTAAATGTATGTTACCTGGTGAGATACACATCACCCACAAGAATTTCCACAACTCGTAATTTGTAACTCGTATCTTGTCGCACTATACTTAGGATACTCTAACTTGTTGGAATTTCAACTTTGTCCCTAAATGCTCCACTCACCACCGCGCCCACGATCACTCCCGCCGCCAGCAGTGCAGCGAGGCCACCGCCGGTGAAGACGGCGGGCAATCCCTGGGAATCCGCCAGCCAGCCGGCCAGGGGAACGGTGAGCAAAGGTGCGAGGCCCCGTGATGCCGCCGTCATCAACGATTGCAGGGTAGAAGTCCAGGATTCGGGAGCGCGTTCATCTACCAAACTAACGTTGCCGACAAAGTAGAGGGCAAAGCCCACCCCTTTAAGCATCGCAAATAACAGGAGTATCACCGGCCAGCGCGAGAGCGCAAAACCGATTAGGGATATGCCCACTAACCCGTAAGCCAGCAAGACCGTTACAGATTTGCCCAACTTACGAAAGATTGTACCACTATAATGCATCACGGGCAGCTCGCAAAGTGCGGAGAGACCAAACAGCGTGCCGACCAGGGTCTCGCCCCCTCCCAAATGATCCATATAAACACCGGAGAAAGTCCCGTACATCCCCTCCGCAATCCCCACAAGGAACATAGCAATGAGCAACGCGACCAATGCTCGATCACGATATGGATTAAACGCAGGATACAGTAGGGTTGCGTCAGTGGGTGTCGTCGTACCCATAACAGTGGGGACGACGACCGGTGCCTTGAATTCCAATAGTAACGCGGCTAACAAAACAAAAAGTGACAATCCGGCTGCCGTGATAAACATTGCATTAAATCCCCATTGCTCCCACAGCGCGCCACAACCTATCGTGAACAGGGCAAAACTCAACGATCCCCACAGACGCAATCGCCCGTAGTCAATATGATGGCGTGCCGCCATACGTACAATTAGGCCGTCGGCAATGGGCATCATTGGACTTGAGGATACAGAACGCAGCAGCACGATGAAAGCTAACAAACCAAATGGCATAGGTAACATCAGCAACAGCAACGTTACGACCCCACTCAATATGGATAAGAGTAACATGCGCTTCTGCCAATGCCGGCGATCTGCCAATGCCGAGAGCAGCGGACCGAATATCAGAGCGGTCAAAGGAGAAATGGCCGACAATAACCCGATCTGAAAGCCGGTTATGCCCCGATCGGCAAAATAGACGTTGAGAAATGGGCCGTAACTCCCGTAGGAAGCCCACAATCCAAAGTAAAATAAGGCCCCGCTCCAACGCGGGTCACGCAAATGCATTACTACTGACGTTCGTCTTTTCCAGAATGTGTCCATAACTTTTCATACACCTGCAATAGTTTACGCCCACTTCTTTCCCATGAAAAGTGACGCCCGGCACGCTCGCGGAGCAGTTCTCCTAGGTCCTTCGCTATCTTGGGATTGCGTACCAGCATCTCTATCGCCCGCGCCAGGGCGGGCGCGTCCCCTATAGGGGATGCATAAACACCTAATGACCCTAAATACTCACGACTGACCGGGGTATCATAAGCGACCACGGGCAGTTGGAGCGCTATATAATTGAGGATTTTACCACTGCCCTCAGTGGCAGAGATTTTCGGCGCGACGGCAATATCGCCTAACACCAGGTATTGTGGGGCCTCTTCATAGGGCACTTTGCCCGTAAAAATCACATCCTGCGCAGTCAACCCCAACGTGTATGCCTGTTGCCGGTAGCCCTCAACGTTCGGAAAGCCCATAATGAGAAAGGAAACCGGCAGATCGCGTGCGCGAAGGTCGGCTGCTGCTTGTAAAAGTTGTGGGATACCCTGATAATCGGCCAACAACCCTAAATAAACAATCAATGTGCGATCTTGGGGAATACCCAATTGTGTACGTCGCGCGGATTTTTCCTCTGGCAGGAAACAATCCCGGCAAAAATAATCCAGGTTGACACTGTCGGGCAAAGGAATCACCCCTTCTTCACGTCCAAAACTGTGCGCCAACAACTCCGCGCTATGAATAGTACTGGTGACAATCACATCCGGCATCTCCACAATCCGTTCCTCCAATCGCCGCCACCAATAATGCATCACCGATCCTTCTTTAATAAAGCCATGATCGGTCATCTCCCCGGTCAAACTTCCCTGGAAATCGAAAACCAGGGGCACGCGGGCAATTTTAGAAAGTACATAGCCGATGAGCGCGCCCTCGTGAAGATGCCCGTGGATTAGATGTGGCCGCCAATGCAACGTCTCGATCAGCGCGCGCCAGGAAAGCAATACATCGAAAGCAATTTTGTGTCGTGAGGATCCGACCTCGTAATCTGCGCGCCAGGGCGTAGGGCTACACCGGGCAATATCAAGTCCGGGCCAATCGCGTCCCAAATAGTAAGTGACAATGCGTACCTCCATTCCCTGCGCCAGCAACGCGCGCGCCTCTTCCAGGATACGGATGTGACAACCGTAGTCCAGGAAGAAGGATGTAGGAGCGATCATTAAAATACGGCGGGATGAACACATAGTGTGAAATGTGAAATGCAATTCGTCATTCGTAATTCGTAACCTAACCATCATCTGCTGTCTGCAAGGCTACTAACGCCGCATCTCCCACAACTGGCGTATGGTGCTGGCGGATAAGTGACACAACCCGCGCAGATGCTCCAGCCGACTCTGCCATTTCCGCTCCCCAGTGTGGGTGCTGGTACCGCACCATGAACCCTCGCCGTAATCCCTGTGGCTCGCCGTTTCCCCAACGCATCGCCAGGTGTGGTGCGTAATGTTCCACGAGAACGACGACAACCCGTTCCCAGAGGCGGGGAGTCGCAACACATTTTCCCACGTCGTGCAATAAAGCAGCAGTCAACAGATCAATATCTTGATACCCGGCTTGTTCCAGGGCCTGGCAGACGGCAATCCCATGATGTTGTTCAGCGCGGGGCATTTTTTGGAATAAGGGCAGAAGATGCTCCGGTAAGTATCGCCTGACATAAGCAACATCCACAGATAGAAAAGAAGCGAAGAAAGTGTGACAAAACTGCGCTATCCGGTACCGGACGCGCGCCCAACTTACCACCCCAATAACATCCTTAGCAAAAGAGTCTGCACGGGGGAAACTAACCAGGAAATTAAAGACAGCCCCATTTGTGGCAGGATGAAAACTAATACCATCAGGATATAGGGAGCGATAGGCTCCAAACTTTCAATAAAATCTCCTACTGAGGGAGCTGCCAAACCGACCAAAATGCGCGATCCGTCCAGTGGTGGAATGGGGAGCAGGTTAAATATAGCTAACCCCACATTCCCGGCAATGATCCCATATAAAATCGACATAAGACGTGACATAGCAGAGACATTCATATCCGCGTTCAAGAGAAACCCTGAAACTAAACCCAAACGCAGCGGAAGCGCAAAGATCAGGGCGATGCACAAATTGGATAATGGCCCGGCCAGAGCTGTGATCGCCATGCCCATCCGATAATTTTTAACACGCCACATTAAATGAGGGTTGACTTGTGCAGCTCTTCCCCATCCGAAACTACCGAACAACATCCCCAATGTGCCAACAGGATCAAGATGGACAAAGGGATTCAATGTCAGGCGGCCTTGCGATTCGGGAGTAGTATCTCCCAGGAGATGTGCTGCCCAACAGTGTGCCCACTCGTGAATAGGCACACATAACAACGCCAGTATGATATTAATAATTAAACGATCAAAGGTTAATCCCAACATAAACAAGCTGCTCCTAGAATATGAAAAAGAATTAGCGAGATCATAACTTCAAATCTAACCTGTAATTTTAACCCCGTCTACAGGACTCCAGTGTATTGGTCGAGTCGTAACAATAAGTTTATAATAGGCCATATATCGTGAGGGTAACTTTGTCACTCCGAACAAAGATGCCCCTCACTTGTTCTATCCGAAAAGGATTATAGCATAGTAAGAAGGAAAGAGAATATCTATGTTTAATGCAGAAGAAGGGGGAAAGATGAAACTCGTTATACCTTTAGCTGGATTTGGAACGCGGATGCGACCGCACACGTGGGTGCGACCTAAACCATTGTTGCCGGTAGCCGGCAAGCCTATGTTGGGGCACATTCTAGAAAAGTTCCGTGAGTTACCCATTGAAGAATATGTCTTTATTGTCGGATGGTTGGGGGATCAGGTGAAGACATATATTGAGGAAAACTATAAAATTCCGGCCCGTTTTGTAGAACAGAGGGAACTATTAGGACAATCTCATGCTATTTGGTTAGCACGTGAATATCTTGAAGGGCCTATGTTTATGACGTATGTAGATACGTTATTTGATGACGTTGATTTTTCTGACCTCAACGAAACGGGTTTAGATGGTCTTATTTTTACGAAATACGAAGAAGACCCACGTCGTTTCGGGGTGGTGCAAACCAATGCTGAGGGCTGGGCTACTAGGTTGATTGAGAAACCTTCATCAATAGAGAACAAAACAGTCCTGATGGGACTGTACTATTTTAACGATGGCGCCTGGCTGGCCCGTGCGTGTGAAGAACTGATGGAGCGCAATATCCAGACAAAGGGCGAATATTATATTGCCGATACTGTCACGTTAATGATTCAAGAAGGCGCGAAATTTAAAACTCGAGAAGTGGGTGTTTGGTTAGATACAGGAAAACCGGATACAACATTATTGACGCACCGCTACATCTTAGAACATGGATATGATAACAGTTTTGAAGCTCCACGACCCGGCGTGAGCATTATTCCACCGGTCCAGATTCACCCTAAGGCCGTCGTCGAACGTTCGGTAATTGGGCCTTACGTTTCCATTGGAAAGGGAGCGCAGGTGCGTGATAGTATCTTGCGTGACACAATCATTGACGAAGATGCAGAAGTAGAAGCGGCCTTACTGGAAAATTCTCTGGTCGGACGTTGGGCGAAACTTTCCGGGACATTCCGGCAACTTAATCTTGGCGATTCGTCTACCGAAGCCTAAAACATCAGGAGATAAAAATGGAGACATGTAATTTTGCATCGCAACGGGTACAAGCTATAGCGCCATCTCCTATCCGTCGCTTTTTCGATATTGCGGCGACGATGACAGACGTGATCAGTTTAGGCATTGGGGAACCAGACTTCAATACCCCCGCGCCCATTGTGGAAGCAGGAATTGCGGCGTTACGTTGTGGAGAAACACATTATACTTCTAATTCGGGCCTGATTGAATTACGGCGCGCAATTGCAACGCACATGGACACCCTATATAAACAAACTTATAATCCCGCCAGTGAAATTCTAGTCACAGTAGGTGTGTCTGAGGCATTATATCTGGCAATGGCCGCTTTGTTAGATGATGGGGATGAAATCATTATTCCAGAACCGTGTTTTGTCGCTTACGCGCCTATAGCGCGTCTGACGGGTGCAACTCCTGTGATGGTGCCGACATCAATGGAGGAGCATTTTCAGATAACAGCAGCAGCAATTGAAGCTGCTATTACGACTCACACACGTGTGCTATTTGTCGCGTCCCCTAACAACCCTACCGGTACAGTCCTTGATCGCCAACGATTAAACGAGATTGCGACTGTGGCTAAAAAGCACAACCTAATTGTAATTTCAGATGAGATTTACGATCGCCTGGTTTATGACGTAACACACACATGCTTTGCCAGCTTACCGGGCATGTATGAGCGTACTATCGTCCTACAGGGATTTTCGAAAGCCTACGCAATGACCGGATGGCGCATTGGGTATATGGTGGGACCCGGAGCATTGATCGGCGAGATGCGTAAAGTTCACCAGTATTTGTTGATGACGGCTTCCACAATGTCACAATGGGCAGCCGTCAAGGCATTTGAGATCGGGGAACCCTTTGTCCAGGAGATGGTGATGGAATATAATCGCCGCCGCCAGTTGATTGTAAATGGCCTCAATACTATGGGATTGACATGTGTAGAACCCCATGGGGCATTCTATGCCTTCCCCAATATCCAAAGTACTGGAATGGATGATAACACTTTTGCGGAACAACTCTTACAGGAAGAAAAGGTAGCCGTGATTCCCGGTCAAGGGTTTGGTGATTCTGGACGGGGATTTGTCCGTATGTCCTACGCCACCGCTTACGAAAAAATTGAGATGGCACTAGAGCATATTGCACGCTTTGTTCAGCGGCACCATGAATTCTAACCTAACAGGCAATATTAGCTAACTCGATTTCGGAGGCTTGATCTTGCTGAAATTATAGTGTGTATTGTGTGGGTATTTTACCATTCATTACACACCCATTAACGTTCTAAAATTTGGATGATAAATGTCTTTATCTAAATCCATTTCGATTTCAGTATGTAATAAGGAGAGTAAATAGAAATGACTCAGGAGATGAATCCGTTTAAGCTTGCTCAGGCGCAATTTGATCAGGTAGCTGAGCAAATGGGATTAGATCAAGCTGTCCGTGATATGTTACGTTGGCCTTTGCGAGAGTACCGTTTCCAACTGCCAGTACGGATGGACAATGGTTCAATTAAGGTTTTCTTTGGGTTTCGTGTGCAACACAACGATGCACGAGGTCCGGCCAAAGGGGGAATTCGCTTTGCAGCGAATGAAACCCTGGATACGGTCCGCGCGCTGGCGACCTGGATGACTTGGAAATGCGCGGTAGCTGATATCCCGTTAGGCGGTGGTAAAGGAGGTGTAATCGTCGATCCTTCTACACTATCTGTAGGAGAGAAAGAACGGCTCTGCCGGGAGTGGATTGACGCGGTATGGAAAAACCTGGGACCACGCAATGATGTTCCGGCTCCTGATGTAGGAACGACCCCCCAGATGATGGGCTGGATGATGGATGAATATTCTAAATTGCGCGGGGAATATGTTCCAGGTGTGATTACCGGCAAGCCCCTGGGCGGAGGAGGATCTGCGGGACGTACTGCTGCTACCGGCTACGGCGTAATTGTAACGGTTCGAGAAGCAATGCGTCATATAGGATGGCTGTCGCCAGGCCGTACTGCTTCTATCCAGGGCTTCGGTAATGTCGCGCAATACGCCGCCAGAAACTTTATTGAATTGTTGGGTGGAAAGGTTATTAGTGTTTCCTGTTGGAATCGAACGGACAAAACAGCCTATACTTTTTGTAAAGAAGAAGGTATTGACCCTTATTTCCTTCAATCTATTACCGATCAATATGGCTCCATTAGCAAAAAAGAAGCTGAACGCGCAGGGTACACTGTCGAAGATGGAGATGCCTGGCTCAGTAAAGATGTAGACGTACTCATTCCTGCAGCAGTTGAGGGCGTCATCACAGGACAAAACGTTGAACAGATCAGTTCCCGCGTAAAAATTCTAGCCGAAGGCGCCAATGGGCCTACAACGTTAGAAGCTGATGAGGTACTTAAAAGGCGCAATATCTTTACAATTCCGGATTTCCTTTGCAACGCCGGTGGCGTGACCTGCTCTTACTTTGAGCAAGTACAGAATGATATGAACTACTATTGGCCTGAAGAAGAAGTACTAAGCAAGTTAGATCAAAAAATGTCCGCCGCATTTCATGCTGTGTTAGAAATGTCTCTTGACAAGAAACTCTATACACGGGATGCCGCTTACTGGGTTGCTATTGCTCGCGTAGAACGGGCAATGCGCTTACGGGGTTGGTTATAGAGCGATTAGAAACTTACAAATAACAGGCCCTCGTACCCAGCGAGGGCCTGTTGTGTTAATTTTTGTAACGCAATCGTAACCTAAAATTGACACTCTTTTGTAACACGATGTTCATTATAGCAATTGCGTAAACCTTCTTTTTCGTGTACAATAAGGCATGAAGTAGACTTTTTAGTATAAGTGTCAAAGCATCGCCTTTACGGGATCTACAAACAATGCGTCAAAATTATACCGGGTATCGCGCTTCATTCCGTAAAGTTTTAGAGGAGTCAATTTTTAGAATGTATGTAGGCGAGAAAAATGAGAGCTATTAAATTCTCAAAAAGGATGGGAAAATTCCTAATTCTCGCCATCCTTGTTATAGGATTTTTCCCAACACGTATTGGACTGGCACAAAGCGAGGAAAAGTTCTTTGAGGAAACCGGGCACAAAGTTGAAGGGGAATTTCTAAAATATTTTCAAAACCAAGGTGGATTAGAAATCTTTGGTTATCCAATCACAGAGGCTTTTATCGATCAAGGTTTGGTAGTTCAATATTTTCAAAAAGCCCGGCTAGAATGGCATCCCGACAATCCCGATCCCTACAAAGTACAGTTAGGCTTGTTGGCTGATGAACTTAGATATCGTCGCCCGCCAGTGGCTGAACCTTTGCCACGCTCGCGTCGTCGTGTCTATTTTGCCGAAACAGGGCATAGCGTAGCCTATGCTTTCCTGGACTATTTTATTGCCCATGGTGAGGTAGACACATTTGGGTATCCAGTTACCGAAATGTTTTTTGAGGATGGCAAAATAGTACAATACTTCCAACGGCTAAAAATGGAATGGCATCCTGATGACCAAACCGCCACAGTTCGCATTGGTAACATCGGTGAGTTATATGTAAGTATTTATCGTGATCGAATGCCGCCTGAAGCATTGCGCCCTCTGGATGCTAAGCCGTATACGGGTGAGCCAACAGCAATTCCTTCTATTACTGAGATCCGCGCAGTTGTTTCTTTGAAGTATTCTGTTATGAGTAAACGTAGTGACCAGACAGTATCTGTATTAGTTACAGACAATAATAGTACACCGGTCTCAGACGCTCAAGTTACAATTCATTTCGAGACTCCAGGGGGCGAGATACTTGAAGGGAGTAGTATGACACTCCTCACGGACACTCGTGGATTTGTTAGGGCAGAAATTCCAGTGAATGGGGGACAAACAGGGAGTCAGGTTATTGTGCGCGCCAATGTAACTTACGCCACGCAACTTGCTACTACTGCCCAAAATGTGTTTTTACTCTGGTGGTAACGGCAAGGTTCAGAAACCTTGCTTATCAGATTGACACTTCTAGGTTAAAAATAGGAAAAGTATCAATCTAATGCGAACCATGCCGTGGTAACATATCCAAAATCAAAACAGCAGCATGATTAACTTGCACGCTGCTGTTTTTTTATCGCTTAAGCCTCTGTCTCAGTTTCGTTTCCTAACCCCAAGCGAGCTTTAAGTCGTTCTAGCCAGGATTTTTTACGTATTGCGGGTTCGTCTTGGTTGGTGCGGATATTCCTTAGCCGCTCAACGGCACGGCGCAACTTCTGCATTTTTACAGCATTGTTTTCATTCTTATCTGAATCCGCCATAATGCTTCCCCCAATCCTAATGATAGTGGGCAAGGTTCAGAAACCTTGCTTTTTACCTTTACACTTTTACACTTGATAGTGTATATATATTTTAACTTGAAGTCCTTGCCAGGCAAATCAAGCTTTAACTGGATCCTGAGGTGGAAAACAAGTAACCAACACCCCGTACATTTAAAATATAGCTAGGATCCTCTGGATCAGGTTCCAATTTTCGTCGCAAGCGACGAATATGAACTCGAACGATAGACCGAGCACCCCACGCATCTGTCTCATATCCTTGTGCACAGCGCACTAATTCTTGGGGAGTACAAACCTCGTTAGCCCGGTTCATAAGACATTCCAGGAGACGGAATTCAGTAGGCGTTAGGTCTACTGATTTGCCTCGAAACGTAACCAAATGCTTAGCTTTATCTATGCGTACATCACCCACTTGAACAACACTTTCATCTATTGTTGGTTCTGGTATCTCAGTAATGACGCCTTCTGTAGCCACAAGCTCTTGCAAGGTACGTTGGAGTTGAGAAACCAAAGCACGACGTTGCTTTCCAGCTTTCACTTCGGATAAAGCGCGTCGTACTGCAACCAATACCTCATCCACCGGACACGGCTTGAGTAAAAAATCATACGCCCCTTTGCGTAATGCCTGAATAGCAGTTTCCATTGTGCCATAACCGGTAATCAAAATTACTACAGTTTCAGGAGACGCGCGGTGAATGCCCTCTAACACCTGTAGCCCATCTACTCCAGGTAAACGCAGATCGAGAATTGCCAACTCAAACGGGGGTTCTTTCTGAACCATATTGAGGGCTTCTTCCCCCGATCCCGCTAACTTAACCCGGTATCCCTCTAATCGTAACACCTCACCTAGCGTAATACGCTCTGCCGTTTCGTCATCCACCACCAAAATGCGAATCTCATTATCCATTAAGCCTCCTCGTATTCAGGCAAACGCACGATAAAAGTAGCTCCTCCACCATCAGGACTTTCGACCTCAATTATACCTCTATGCCGCTCCACAATACCATAACTAATAGCCAATCCTAATCCAGTCCCAGTGGATTTTGAAGTGTGAAAAGGTTCGAAAAGATGTTCTCGTATCTCAGGGGAAATACCAGTACCACTATCTCGAAATGCGGCGACAAGCTGTTTGCGTTCAGCATGATAAGCTGCTCCCACCCAAAGAGTCCCTCCATTAGGCATTGCCTCAATTGCATTGATAATAATGTTGAGAAAAACCTGTGTGAGTTGATTGGGTGCGCCTAACACTTTTGGCAATGTATCCCCTATGCGTGCTATCACCTGAATATGAGATTGTTGAAGTCGTTTGCTCGCGATAGCCAGCGCATCTTCCAGCGGGCGATTTAATTCTAGCGCTTGCATGGCAGAGGAAGGCCGGTAAAAATCCAACATACGTCTCACTATTTGTACCAATCTGCCTACCTCTTGCTGCGCCATCTCTAAAAATCCCCTGCGTTTTTCTTCGTCAAGTGCAGGATGTAATGCCAGGTGGAGACTATTCTGAATGGCTTGAAGCGGATTATTGATCTCATGAGCTAAGGATGCGGCCAATCGCCCTACCGCTGCCATTTTTTCCGCTTGAATGAGTTGATTCTGTGAACGCTCCACTTCTTCTGCGAACGCTTCAAGCTCTTGATAAAGTTGCGCATTTTGCACTGCAACCGCTACGGTTGCTGCAATATGTTCCACCAGGGAAATACTATCCTCACCTAAACTTCCAGTCCGGCTGAGATTGAGAACAAGCAATACCCCCACACACTCTTCGCCTTTGATCAGGGGTGCAGAAAGAATGTCCAAAGCATCCACAGCTAATGCTTGATTCCAATAACTTCCCACCACATTCTTCTGAAGAGTTAGAACTTCCGTTTCTAAAGCGGAGGATAGAGCCGTATCATCTATAGGGATAACTCGACCTTCCAACCAAGTACCTTGAGGGCTACGTGCTGTGCGCACCACCCAGGATTGCGTCTCTTCATCATTGAGGACGACGGCGACCGCATAGGAGGCAAGCAACCGCTCTAACCCTTCCAAGGCAGCCACAAGTACTTGATCTAAATTCAAACTAGATGAGATAGACCGGTTGATCTCATCCAGAGCCGCTAATTCTTCATTCCGACGGCGCAGCATTTGTTCTGTACGCCGGATACGCAAGACTACCCCAATGCGCGCCATTAATTCCTGCGGATCAAAAGGTTTGATGACGTAATCATCCGCTCCCATCCGCAGCCCTCGAGCTTTCGCAATGCTTGAATCCAAACCGGTAATTAGAATGACGGGAATACGTTCTAAATAAGGGTCAGCTTTCATCTTTTCCAAAATGCGGAATCCATCCTCACCAGGTAACATAACATCCAACAGTACAGCATCTACCGATTGATTGGACTTTATTTCCTGATGGAGTATTTCCATAGCTTGCTCACCATCTGTAGCTGGCACAACCGCACATGGGATCAGATTAAGAACCTCCTGCACAAGGTCGATCATTTCCGGATCATCATCAACAACTAAGACGCGCGCTTGCGAAATGTTCATTTTTACATTCCAATCTCCTAACTCGGGGCGATGCAAATTACCTTTACACTTTATGCTTTACCAAGCGGAAAAGTGTAAAAGTAAAAACAAGGGTTCTAAACCTCGCCCCTAACTAACTCTGAGTATAACCGAATTTGCGAAAATTGGGAAGCATTGCTATTTTAGCGGGTGGCTTCCTAGCACACGTTCGTATGTGTGAAAAAAGGCGGACTAAGTGTGTCCGCCTTTATAAATACTCGATATACTATGAAGCGTCTTTCTCCAACAACCAGCATGCAACAAAATGCCCATCTCCATAATCCTGGAAAGAAGGTTCATCTACATCACAGCGCCCCTTCATCGCGTAACGACAGCGAGGATGAAAGTGGCAACCCCTGGGTGGATTGATCGGACTGGGCACATCACCCTTCAAGATAATCCGTTCTCGGGTACCGGCAACTTTGGGATTGGGAATCGGAATAGCGGACATGAGAGCTTGTGTATAGGGATGTTGCGGATTTTCAAAGATTTCTTTTCGCGAGGCCAACTCAACCATTTTCCCTAAATACATCACAGCCACGCGCGTGCTGATATGCTCCACAACACTTAAGTTGTGGGCGATAAACAAGTACGTCAATCCAAATTCTTGTTGCAAATCCATCAGAATATTGAGCACTTGGGCCTGGACTGACACATCCAGTGCAGAAACCGGTTCATCGGCAACGATAAACTTCGGATCTAAAGCTAACGCGCGCGCAATACCAATGCGTTGGCGCTGCCCCCCGGAGAACTCGTGGGGATAACGCTTGGCATGGAAGTCTTCCATATTGACCTGGCGCAATAACTGGATAGCCCGCTCCCATCTTTCCGCGGGAGACCCAATCCTGTGTACGATTAAGCCTTCCATAATGCTCTCGCCTACTGGAACACGGGGATCTAACGAGGAATAAGGATCTTGAAAAACGATTTGCATATCCTTGCGTATATCTTTCAACTCACTGCCACGCAAAGCAAAAACATCCTTGCCTTCAAAGTACACATTCCCATTAGTGTGAGGAATTAAACGTAAAACGGTACGTCCTACCGTCGTCTTACCGCACCCTGATTCACCTACTAGACCCAGAGTTTCCCCTTTTTTAATAGTAAAACTTACCCCGTCCACAGCTTTTACATGAGCCTTAACACGCTGGAGAAGCCCACTGCGAATAGGAAAATATTTAACTAAATTCTTTACTACCAGGAGATCTTCATTTGGCGTATATACGGTTTGTTCTTGTACTTGCATCATTATCACCCTGTTCCCTTAATTAATGTTGCTGATAAAGCCAGCAACGTACCCAATGACCCGGCTTATACTCAATCAGATTTGGCTCTTTTTCCACACACATTGAAAGTCCCTTTTCTACACAAGCAAGGCAACGAGGGGCAAATTTACAGCCAGGTGGCAAGTCAATCAAGTTAGGTACAGAACCTGGAATGGTTTCTAACCGCTCTCGCACCACGCCCATAATTGGGATAGAGGCGAGTAATCCATGAGTATAAGGATGCAAAGGCTCTTCAAAAATCGTGTTTACATCTGAATGTTCTACCACGCGCCCGGCATACATCACTGAGACACGCGACGCCATCTCAGCCACAATCCCCATGTCATGGGTGATCAAGATAATAGAACTCCCTAATTTTTGTTGCAGATCGCGCATCAAATCTAAAATTTGAGCCTGGATAGTAACATCCAATGCTGTAGTTGGTTCATCTGCAATTAACAATTCAGGTTCGCAGGCTAATGCCATCGCAATCATTACGCGCTGCGCCATTCCACCAGAAAGCTCATGAGGGAACGCATAGACTCGCTTTTCAGGTTCTGGAATCCCCACCATTTGTAAAAGTTCTACAGCTTTACGCCATCCCACTTTAGCATCCATCCCCCGGTGGATAGCTAACACCTCAGAAATTTGATCTCCTACCCGGAAAACTGGATTCAAGCACGATGTGGGTTGCTGGAAGATCATTGAAATGCGATCCCCTCGCATTAAACGCATTTCATGCTCTGAAAATCGCAGCAGATCTTGTTTATTGAAAAGGATCTCGCCCTCCATAATTTGTCCCGGTATACCCACCAATCGCATTACTGAAAGGGAAGTTACACTCTTACCACATCCAGATTCTCCTACCAGGGCAACGATTTCTCCCCGATTTACATCAAAATCCACACCATCTACAGCCTTTACTATACCATCTTCGGTAAAAAAGTAAGTTTTTAGGTTATGAACTTCTAATATTTTGTCATCCTTGTTTATTTGAGTTTCCATGTTCCTCCTCCTTGCCCCCTCTCCCCTTATAATTTCAAGTGTGGATCATCCTCCAATGCATCACCCAGACCATACCTAATATAGTTAAATGCGAGAGATGTCAAGAAGGTGGCTGAGCTAGGATAAAATATAGTCTCTTGAGGGCAAGGTTCAGAAACCTCGCTTGTCAGATTGACACTTCCAGGCCAAAGATGGGAAAAGTGTCAATCTAACTCGAACCATGCTCTCTTGAGAATTCACAAAACGAAGAAGCCTGCCGGCTCTAAAAAATGGTGGCAGTACACACGTAGCGTACTGCCACCATTCCTTAAATGCCGGCTTTACTACTGTAGATCAAACACCTCAATATTCCACATCTCCGAGTTTTCAGTCGGGTCCATAATAAATCCAATAACCTCAGGTCGGATCGCCGCGAGTTTCAAATGCAAGAAGAGCGGCAGCACGGGTAGGTTATCCGAGAAGATACGTTGCGCTTCTTTATGCCCTTCTATATAGTCCGTGGTACCGGGCAATGCCTGGATCGCGCGTTTACAAGCTGCGTCGTACTCTGCATTAATAAACCCAGGATTGTTCCGTCCATTCCAACTGTTTTTTTCTGCGGGGATCGATTCCGAGAGATACAGAGTACAAGGTGGTTCTATCCCAGTAGGCCAAGAAAAAGATACCAGGTCATAGTAGCGCCCAAATACCGAACCTTCGGGGCCGTCGGCAAAAAACTCGCCGGCCGGCAAGTTCTCAGTTGTCACTTCAAAACCACAATCAATCAAATTTTGCCGGTAAATCTGCATATATTGTACTCGCATCGTAGCGTTGGTACTCTCCCACTTGAAAGCCAAACGGGTGCCACTGGAAATACCCTCGACGCCATTGGCAACACGTACCCCGTCTTCGCCCACAGTCCAGCCCATCTCATCTAGCAAAGCCATACCTTTTTCAGGATCATACTCGTAGGTGGACAGCATATTACCGGCATAAAGCGGGTGTTCAGACGGAATATAAGAAGCCATCACTGTAGAATGACTATAGAGGATTGTATCCACCACTCCCTGACGATCCAGACAGTAAGCTACTGCCTGGCGCATGCGTAAGTCCTCGAAAAAATCGGGACGTTTATAGTTTCCGACCGTATTGATGGCAAAGTCTAAGTGCTCCCAAGTCGTCCCGGTCATAAAGACAGGTTGTATAATTCCTTCCTGTTCCAACTCGAGCAGGAGTTCAGACTGATCTTCAAGATTGATATCCTGGGTTGCAATATCGCACTCACCAGAAATCAACTGTGCTATAGCTGCGTTAGCGTCTGCAACAAAACGATAAATAACGGTATCTACGTAAGGCAAGCCCTCATCCGCACGATAATAGTTAGGGTTCCTTTCAACGGTAATGTGGTCACCAGCGACCCATTCCTTAATCACAAACGCGCCCCAACCCAGCGGCAAGCGAGAGGATTCTTCGGCTTCCAACAAGTCAATGGCTGTGTAACCAAGTTCATCCTGCCAGAAATGGCGAGGCATAGGAAACCAGAAATTGATGAAAAAATTATTATCAATGAAGCCAGGAAGACCAACCCACACCGTCGTCATATCGCCCATCGCCTCATAAGAAGCGGTACGGTCGAGTGTGTATTTGTCGGAAGGGGTGTTAGGATCAGCCGCCAGTTCAAAACTATAAATGGAATCATCGGCGGTCAAAGGAAATCCATCGGACCATAGTAGTCCCTCTACCATATTAAAAGTAACTGCCATTTGATCCATTTCCATCGGCGTCCCGTCAAATTCAACCACGCAATCAGCGGAGCGGCAGCCAGCAGGGTATACCTCTACCCCCTCTACTAATTTAACCGGATCGCCATTGCTGTTCACAATCAAGTCCCCTGTCTGAACGGTTACAGCGTTAATCACCGCATCGCCGTCATCAATAGCGGGCAGCTTTTCAAGAATAATAGGTTGGTAAGCGTAGGCACGATTATCATAAGGTCCATCGTAAATCGCCTGCTGGATATGTCTTGCTGCTAACATATTGCCGCCATAGAAATAAAGTGTATCAGGTTCTTGTCTCTGACAAATAATAAGCGTTTTGGGACCAGCGGTGGGAGGAGTGGGGGTAATCTGAATTTCCTTCGTTACTTCTATTTCTTTGGTCACCTCTTTAACAATTTCCGCTTCTTTCGTGACTATAACTTCCTTTGTTACCTCCACAGTTCCTTCAATCACCTGTGGAGTCGACACATTACACGCGCTTAACATCAGGCCAAACACGGTAAGCAACCCAAACAACAATGTAAATCGCTTGTCTAACATATTCTCCTACTTAAATATAGATTGGGACTTGGTGTTGAAATAAAAGTCAAATAGGGATTTGCTAAAAGCGCAACCAAATGAGGGAATCTTAGGAGATTAATTTCTTATCCCACATCAAACTAATGACAGCCCCTACAAAAGGCGAGGCATAGCAACGTCCAAAGTTTACAAAATAACATTGCGTATATCTGGGAAGAACAGAGGGAGAAGTCATGATAAAGAAAGGCGAGGTCATAGCCGGGAACCATGAAAAAACACGACGCAGGGAAGAACCGGGCACAGGATGAAGTCTAAGCATAATCCGTTCCCATACAGACACAGAAGGTTTAGCCTTGGTATAAGGCACCAAAGCTTGTTCAAACAAAAAATCTGCACTTTCCCAACTATGTGAATTCATACATCATCTCTGGTACAGGGCGCTGTCGCCGCAAAAGCATGTCCCGGAGTCGTTCGCGTGCATAATGCAGACGCGATTTGACGGTACCGGCCGGAAGTTCTAATATCTGTGATATTTCTTCAACCGTAAGATTTTCCATGTAAAAAAGAACAATGACTGCCCGATGTGAAGCTGGTAAACCCGCAATAACCTCTCGTACCATACGCATAGTATCGTGCTCTTCTGCCTTACGGTCGGGGGATGGGAAACCTCCCGGTATTCCCGATAACCATTCTAATACATCGTCCAGGGAACTACCCAAACGATGGCGAGAATTAGACCAATCATAAGCCAGGTTAACGGCCACACGATAAAGCCAGGGTTTAAGCGGACGTTCTGAATCTACCGACGCAACATAAGTGTAAAGACGCACAAAGCATTCCTGCAAGATATCCTCTGCTATACGCTCATCGCGCGTAATAGCTAATGCGGTACGATATACAAGCGTCTTATGTGACTCATATAACTCACCCAGCGCCGACAAATCACCGTCCTGCAGTCTTTTGATTAACTGCGAGTCCCCACTTCGAGAATCCTCTTTTCCTCTATGATTTTTACTTTCATTACACTTATATACAGGATTATTCTTCATTAGGTTCACCTGGATTACGTTGAAGTTGCTGTAATTCTTTTATAAAAGCTAAATCTTCCCGATCTAGATCAAGATTTTCTAATAAATCAGGCCTGCGCATGTAGGTTTTTTGTAGAGCCGCCTGATGTTTCCAATGGGCAATGACAGCATGATGGCCGGAACGCAAAACAGCGGGAACTTCAATTCCCGCGTACACTGGTGGGCGGGTATATTGTGAACCTTCTAATAAGCCCGATGCGTAAGAATCATCAAAGGCTGCCCCAGGAGCTAATACACCTGGTATAAATCGCGCAATAGCATCAATCACAACCATCGCCGCTAACTCGCCTCCGGTTAGAACATAATCACCAATAGAAATCTCATCTGTGACCAGACACTGTCGCACTCGCTCATCAACGCCTTCATAATGTCCGCAGATAAAGATAATCCGTGGTTGCTGCGCCATCGTCATAGCCATTTGTTGTGTAAATGTTCTTCCTTGAGGCGATAATAAAACAATAGGTATGGATGCGTCTGTGCCCGATATCGCATGTACTGCGCGAAATATCGGCTCAGGCTTCATTACCATTCCTCTGCCGCCGCCATAAGGAAGATCATCCGTCATTTGATGACGGTCAAATGTATAGTCTCGGATTTGATGAAGAAGAAGAGTGAGATGACCACATTGTTGTGCGCGTTTAAGGATACTCTCCTGAAGCGGACTCATAAACATACTTGGAAATAACGTTAACACATCGATCCACACAGTAAGTAATTTTAACATAACATAACAAAAGTACAAGACGAGTATGATAATTGTCATACATTGCTGTTTGATATAGAGTAGCCGCGCTATCCATAGCGCGTTGTCTGTTATCTCTGCTGTTTGATGCACATTTGAGTTGTGGTATACTTTGTAGATAATAAGAAGGTAAAACGAATGACGACCTGGAGTCTACTAGGACGTTTTTTTCATGGGCTGACGTTCTTCACTCTCGGCCTGACTGTATCTTTCATCCAATATCGGAGCCGACGTGTGTTGCTGGCACAGCGGCTTTTTTGGCTTGCCCTGTTCGCATTTGGTGAAGCGGCTGCAGCGTGGATATATTTATTAAGTTCCCAACTGACCTCCCCTAAGTTATTCGCAGGCATATTTTATCCGGCGATTTTGACGATAGGATATGTACATTTACTGGCCTTTGGTCTACAAACACTTATACCTGACAATGAAAAAAAACACCATTTTACCGTGCGTCAGGTATTATTTGGAATATGCGGATTAGGAATTGTCCTATATCTGGCCGCGTTTTTGAGCAAATCTTTTGATAATGCACAACTTGTATCCATCGTTGAGGTTTTGATTCGCTATGGCTTGGCTTTCCCGGGAGGACTATTGACGGCTATAGGGTTACGTCGCCAGAGCTATCATACGTTAGATCCCAAACTACGGAATTACGTCAGGGGGTATTTACAATTAGTCGAAGTGATGGCGGGTATATTTGGGATATTTAACTTAATTTTAGTTCCTCCTATTCTTTTCTTTCCCGCCTCGCGGGTCAATGTTAATCTATTTCATCCTGCTATAACAGAGTGGATTTGGGTATCTATCGGAGTAGGACTTACATGGGGACTTACGGGTGCATTGAGTTCTGTGCAATTGGAAATTGAGGAATGGATAGAGGGAGTTGAACATTTGCAAGCCCTTGCGGTTGAGCGAGAGCGGATTGGCCGTGATCTGCACGATGGGATTATTCAATCCATCTATGCTGCGGGGTTGCTGCTCGAAAGCCTACAACAGATTATTCCCAGAGATCCAGAACGCGCGCAAGCGCAATTAGGACGAGTGATGGACAATTTAAACGAAACAATTCAAGACATACGACGTTACATTTTTGATTTACGCAGTGATATGCCCGACAGCGATTTGAGTTCAGGCATTGAGAGGTTGTTACGGGACTTTCGAATTAACACTTTGCTCGAAACAGAACTTGAAATTATGGGTACCCCTGTGGAAATTTTATCCATTGAACGACGGCGTCACATTTTCCAAATAGTGCGCGAGGCACTCACTAACACAGCGCGTCATGCCAAAGCCAGTAAGGTAAAAATCCGCCTACATTATGCCAACGCGCTAGATCTAACGATTTCGGATGATGGAATAGGTATGGAAACCCTACTTATTAGTAAAGGATATGGATTGCGCAATATTCGAGAACGAACTCGCTTGTTAGAGGGCACTATACGCGTTGAAAGTGCCCCTGGCGCGGGTGTTACGTTTCATCTCACAGTTCCCTATTGAAAGGTGTAATAATAATGACCCTCAGAATCTTAATTGTTGACGATCATGAAGTGGTACGGCTGGGGTTGCGCGCGTTATTAAGCAACCAGCCGGATTTTGTTGTTGTGGATGAAGCTAGTACAGCTAAAGAGGCATTAGAAAAAGTTCAACAGCATCGACCCGATGTTGTGGTGCTGGATATCCGTTTGCCAGGAGAAAATGGCATTGTGGCCTGTCGTAACATCAAAGAGGTACTTCCGGCCACACAAATTATTATGCTCACCTCTTATGCTGAGGATGAAATGCTCTTTGATGCGATCGGGGCAGGAGCTGCGGGCTATGTACTCAAGCAAATTGGTGGCGATGAACTGGTTCGCGCGATAGAACGCGTTGGCCGGGGTGAAGCATTGCTCGATCCAGCAGTAACACAACAAGTGCTGGCGCGCGTGCGGCAGGCCGCACGCCAGGAACAGGCTGCCGCATTTAACGATCTGACCGAGCAAGAACTGCGCGTGCTAGGGCTGGTAGCAAAAGGTCACACGAATAAGGAGATCGCCAAAGAGCTATTCCTGGGTGAAGGGACGGTTCGCAATTACGTCAGCAGCATTCTTTCTAAACTTTCTCTAACCAATCGCGCCGAAGCTGCCGCCTACGCGGTGCGCCATCACTTGCAAGAGTTTCTCGAAGAGTTTATTTAGCCTAAACGATCTGTCCGTCCTGCAATTGCAAAACATCGTCTACATATTCGTCTACTAGACTATCGTGAGAGGCCATCAATATCGTGATATTTTCTTCTCGCACGATGCTTTGGAAAAGCGAGAGAATTTCACGCGCCGTTCCACTGTCTAACTCACCGGTAGGTTCATCGGCGAGGATCAGCTTAGGCGTATTCGCCAGGGCACGCGCAATTGCTACACGCTGTTGCTGTCCGCCAGACATTTCATACGGACGGTGATCAATCCACTTGCGCAACCCCACTAAATCAAGGCAGTATAACGTGCGGTCATGACGTTCCTTACTCCGTGCGCCACGGATACGTAGCATCAATTCTACATTCTCATAAGCCGAAAGGGTGGGAAGCAACCCAAAAGATTGGAAGACAAACCCCAATTCCTCACGTCGCCATCTTGTTAGTTGCCGGTCATTAAGCTGTGCCAGGTCACGTCCTAATACGCGCGCGACACCCGCAGTCGCCCGGTCGAGACCACTTAAACAGTTCAACAAAGTGGTTTTCCCACTTCCTGAACGTCCTTTCAACGCTAAAAACTGTCCGGGTTCGATTTGTAAATTCAGGCCACGTAATGCAGCCACCTCAACATTTACTCCTACTTTGTACACTCGCCATAAATTCTCAGTCTCGATAGCATAAGTGTAATCATTGCGGATGTGGACATCCGATGTTGGAGATTCTTTACGTTTACTTCCCATTATTCTTTACCCTTTCTGCTCTCTCCGCGCCGCCAGCGGGTAATGAGACCTGTTAATCCACGTGACTTTCGCGCCTCAATAAACTCCGTTACCAGGGCTTCGGCATCATGAACATGCTCTATATTTGTAGCCGGAAGCACTAAAATTCCTTCCTCTGTTACCTCCAGTCGCGCCCGCCCTTTAATACCAAACTGTTCCAGATATTCCTTGGGAATCTGCAATCGCCCGGCAGAGTCCAATACTGTCAACTCCTCAAAAATCTCCTCTTGCTCCTCCTCAAACTCGGCCGCTCCTAACCCATTGGATCTGGTATCTTTAGCACGTACTGTTTCAGTTGCCATTTTTCCATCCCGAATAGCCACAACTCGGTTCACATGACGGGCAATATTAGGATCGTGGCTCACAATTAGAGTTGTGACCTTAAGCTCCTGATTTAGCTTTTTAAACATCTCATAAATGGTCAATGCCGTCGCCGAATCCAGTTCTCCCGTAGGCTCATCTGCCAATAGCAACTTGGGATCGTTCGCTAAAGCCACAGCAATCGCCACCCGTTGCTGTTCTCCACCCGACAACTCTGAAAGACGATGCTTCATACGTTCTGCCAATCCCACCATATCCAATAGAGCCTCAGCATGATTTCTCACCGTGCGCCCGGCCTTGCCGGCCAATGTCATAGGTAACTTAACATTTTCTAGTGCATTAAGATAAGGAATCAAGTTACGCGCACCGTGTTGCCAGACAAACCCAACCTCCGAACGGCGATATTGATTCAATTCCGTATTGGACAACTTTAATAGATCCTTACCATTTACCCATGCCCGGCCAGCGGAAGGGCGATCCAAACCTCCCAAAACATTCATCAGTGTACTTTTTCCACTCCCACTTGCGCCAACGATACCCATCAATTCCCCAGGTTGCACCACCAGGTCCAACCCTTGCAGTGCGACAACCTCCAATTCTGCAATTTGATAAATCTTGACCAAATTATCACAAACGATAAAGGGTTGGTTACTACCCGCCCTGGATGAAGAAGCACTACCTGATTGAGATATTACATCTGCCCGTTCTACCATAATTCTTTCCCTTAAAAAGTGCAGATGTCCTCATCCGCACAAAATTGAATGTACTAGGTCGTCTCACCTAATTTAACCGCCTCAAAGATTTTCATCCGGCGCAACATAATGGTTAATGCAACCAAAGCTACAATAAACAACAGACCAAACAGCATATAGATGCGAAAAATAGCCGACCAGGCGATATCCACTACATAAGGGGGAATCCGTGAGGCTTCATCCACACCGACTTGCAAGAAGGGGATAAAAAATGCACTGACTCCCCCGCCCAAAAGTGTCCCCAGTCCTCCCCCTATGACAAGCAGGAAAGCCAATTCCCATCCTAAGAATGATGCCATTTGTGAGGAAGAAAGGCCGACAGCCCGCAACACACCAAACTCGATAAACCGTCGCCGAAATGAGAAAAGCGCATAGAGTAAAAACCCTAATACCGTGAGCACTGCCGCCGCCGTAAACCCTACCGACAAAAGCCCAAACAATCCCTGTCTTTCTGGCAATTGCTGCTCTTCTTTAATCTCCAAAGGTGCTGCTCGCCAATCTAAATGCCGACCTTTTCCCAATTCTTTATCACCAAGACTTTGGTAATCAGTATCAGGCCGCGTATCAATCCACACAGTATAGGGATATTGTCCACCGGCCTGCTCAAACAGATAATCCAGATTACCCACAAAAAGAGGCCCTTCAGATGGATACCACGTCGGAAATAAATCGAAAGATCCTAAAACTTGCATATTCATTTCAGTCTGGTAACCATACGTTGTAACTTCTACCTGAACTGTATCTCCCACAAACAGTGCGTGCTCGTGCATAAATTCATCTGGGATAAGGATGCCATTCCGCGTCACTGCCAACGCATTCATCAATGCACCTAAACTGTCTTTACTAAAGTCCTTGCGCCAAAAGGCAATTTGCGAGAAAGAAGCGCGATCCACTCCCATAAATACCCCAACCTGCGACCCGCCACTAAAACGTGTCACTGCTGGATAACGCCCGATACGCGATGCAGCTTCTACTCCTGGAATTTCTAGATAATCACTTATAGGGAGAAATAACCAGCGTGGTCCCACCTCTTCCTCTTCATCTGCTTCCTCTTCTTCACCAAAAAAATTTGTGAAACTAGAATTCTGCGTGCCTTCTCCTAAATCCAAAAAACTCATATCGGCGCCAATCTCGTAATAGCGTTGATCATATAAATGCGCATCCAATGTGTAGGCAAGCGACGCCGTAAATGCAGAAAGACTGAGTGTTAACACCAATAAAATCAACGGTGTTGTATAAAAACCAGGCGTGCGCTCCAGATGACGAGTTGCCATCAGCAATCCTACTGCCTTTGTATGGGCAGCTATCCGGGCAATAATGAACATAAACACCGGCATTAAACGCAGGAAAAATAGCGTGAGCGCAAAAATCCCCAGGGCGGGGACCAGAAAAAGTAAAGGGTTTTGTAGAGGATTGCTACCAAAAACATCTTCTAAAATAACAACACTACCTTGCTGCCGTAATAGATATGCCCCGTAAACTGCTGGAACCAATAATATAATATCCAGTCCCACACGTTGCCACCAGGGCGCACGCAGCATACGGGCTTGTTCACGCTTATAGGAGACTACAGTATGGCCTGCTGCACTGAAAGTAGGAATAATTTGCGCTGCCATCACCAGGGCCACACCTGCCAAACCGAAACGCAGCGTGGGGGCTGTAATTGTGACCCGCAACTTCTCTACACCCGCGCTGAAATCCAAGAAACTACGTGCCTGCCCAATAATCTGCGCAATGGACATTCCCGTAGGGGCACTGCACAGCAACGACACTCCTCCTAATAATAGACTTTCCAAAATGGCAATACCGATCATTTGTAATGCCATCGCACCACGACTACGAAGCACAGAAATTTCATTTCGCCGCCGTTCTACAGCCAACCCTGAGGTAAGTGTAATGAACGCCAGTAACAGACCAATAATAGGAACACTAAACGCATACAACAAGATAGTTAACAAATTTGCGGAACGCCGGTACTCAATCATCGCATCCACAGGTGATTTAGCCAATTTAGTATTAGCGAGCAATCCAGCAGCTTTTTGTTGGACTAGAATACTGCGACGAATGATGGTATTGGCATCATTATGGCTGACCTTTGAACCATCTAGCGCCAGATACCAAACCCCGGTATAGATTTCTCCTTCCATTTCTTGACTGAGACGCTGAGTAAAAGTTTCTTCCGGGAGTATCATCCGCTCTGCAAAAGCAGTGGGATTAAAGAACCAAAAAGGGTCGGCAAGATCACGTTCTTTCCAAATACCCGAAATACGCACCGGAATTTGAAGCTGATGTATCGTGCCCTCGGAGCCACGAACCTGCGCAAAGGCAATATAAGTTTCGCCGACCTGGAGTCCAATTTCTGTAGCTAAAGTCTCATAGATAGCCACATCAATAGGTCCCCCTGCTGAAGAAACCGAAGGAGAGGGATACTGTCCTTCCAACATCGTGATGTGATTCTCAAAGTCACTGACAAAGGCAAAACCCGACCAGATCAAGGGTGTATTGAGCGTGCTAAAGGCTGACGTGGTATCAGCATAAATCCCGAATGGATCAGTAGAAAAATAGCGCACAACAAACAGTTGCGGAAGTCCTAATACCTCGCCAGCCTGTTGCGATAAATAAGCATCAACCGCTCCAACCTCCTCCCATTCAATCGTACCATAAATACTGCCATCATAGCGAAACTGAAATGAAAAAGGAGGTAATTCCCCCGTCTCTACACCCTCCGATGCGATATTCTCCATAAAGATACGATAATATACCGCATCAGCATACAGGGGAATACTCATCATCAATGCGATAGCAATCACCAATCCCAAGAGCGTCGCTACCAGCAGACCCGGTTGAGAAATGATGCGTTTCGCAACGATGATGAATATTGCCCGTAATCGGTTGAAAATCAGCATAGGACTTAGTACCTGTTAAGGTGCAATAACCACTTGCCCTTCCTCTAAGCCTTCCAAAATTTCAAGAGCCTCATCAGAGCGAATCCCCAAGCGCACATCCATACGTCGCTGCCCACCTTCCTCCTGAATCACAACAAAATTTCGTCCTTCAAAAGTACGTACAGCTTGCGGGGGTAGCCACAATGTGCCTTCTGCCCATTCTAGCTCAACTGTAATACGCAATCGATCTCCAACATCAAATCCTATTTCTTCTTGATCGACGTCGAACAACGTGATACGCGTGGATTGATCTTCATCGTCTACCCCGTCCGCTGGTTTAGTACTACCGTAAGGATACGGCAAACGACGTATCTGCCCCTCAAATTCTCTCCCCGGACGGTTAACAAACTCGGCCATAATCATCATCCCCTCGGTCAATTCACTCATCTCAGTGTCCATTAAGTCCGCGCTAACCTCAAGTTCACTTGGGTCTGCCAGAGTTATCTGTGGATCATATCCGGCAACTTGCTTGCCATCAATAATGGTGATTTGTAGGATTACGCCATCAAAAGGAGCGACAATACGCGCATCACTCAGTTGATCATTCAGGCGTTGCAATGATAGCACAGTACGCGTAATATCTAGCCCGATTTCAACCTCCTGCAGTCGCATACTTGCCAGATCAAGACTCTGTTGGGCGAGTTCAATATCATAACCAGTGCGCTGTTGCGCGCGTAAAGCATCCTCATAATTTGCTTCCGCCATCTCAACACTCCACTGTGCATTTTGCACTGCTCGTGCATATCCTTTGCGAACCTCGGGAAGTTCCCAGTTGCGATCCAACGATTCATTATATTCCACTTGGGCATCATCTAGAGATTGGCGCGCTCTTTCTAAGTTAATGCGCGCATTAATGAGTTGGGCTTCTGATACACTAGCCCGCAACTTCGCCAGTTGTAATTCCTGTGTTCGCACATCCGCTTTTGCCTCAGCCATACGCCGATCGTAATCCATTTGAACAGCCGTCAATTCTGCCTGTTGTTGGGTAATCTGATTCTTCAAATCAGTAACTTCTAATTCCGCTAATAGATCACCATCTTTAACTTCATCACCACGGCGGATGTAAACGGTATCCACATACCCGCCCATTTTAAAGAAAAGCTCCTCTTCTAGCACTGGCGCTACACGCGCTGAAAACTGAAGCCGCCGGATGACATCTCCACGTTGTACGGTATAAGTAGGATTCGTTGGCACTATCGAAGTGGGGATAGGCGTTGGCGTAGCATCCTCGTTAGAAGAACTCGTCGTTTCTTCATTACCTCCGATCAATGAACAAGCCATTGGTGAGATTGCCAAAATACTTGCCAATAAAAAAAAGGTAATCCGTAACCACAAATTTTTCCGCGTCATACCCATTATTTTCTCCTTCTGAATAAAATCTCCGCTCCAGACAAATAAAAAACCTCAGAACTGAAAGCCACCAGTAACAAATCATAACGCAAGATAAATCTCTTGTTAATGCCTTTAATTGTAAAAGAAGGCATTAACAAGAGATTTACAGATCAACAAAACACTTAATTTTAAACACGTACAACCAGAATGTCAAGCGCCCCCTTTCTATTATGTTCACGATCTAAAATTCAGTCCCTTCCTTAGCAATAGAAACCACTCGCATCACCTCAATAGCCTCGGCCAACTTTACAGGGAAAGGCACTCCTTCGCGGATAGCGGCGTAGAGATGATCCCAAATGACAGTATTGCTCCCTGCTTTAACTGGAAGCGTTTCTTCAATCCAGGGTAAAACCTCCTTGTTTCCAAAGGTCTCTCCCGGCGTACCGGGATTTGCTATCCGGGGTTCTAACAAAACAGCGGGGTCGAGATATTTAAGCGTGACTTCGTTGCCGGACAAAACCAAGCTTCCTCGTGTGCCAAAAACGCGATAAGTCGGTGCCCCAAGTGCCACGCCGCCGCTAATCTCCAAATCCACAATCCGTCCATTTTCACCTTTGAGTACGATTTTGAGGTGATCCTCTGCATCTCCAACAGCAGCGACGCGTTTAAGATCACTGTACTGACTGGTAACCGGACTTTCCAAAAAGCGTAACGCGTGATCAATGATATGTGGTCCCCAATTGAGCAGTTGCCCACCACCGAATTCTTTAATCGTCTGCCAATCATCCCGACGCTGGTAGCCGTGGCGCGCCAGCCGAATTTCATATACCTCTCCCAGGATACCCGATGCGATGATGTCCTGAATGTGGAGAAAATCAGGGTCGAAGCGACGATTATGGCGCGCATATAGACTGCCACCAGGTGACGCCTCCGCTGCCTCACGCAGGCTTACAGCCTCAGCATAAGAGACAGTGATGGGCTTTTCCAGGAACACATCTTTGCCTGCCTCCAATGCCAGTTTAGCGTGAGCCAGATGATCACAAGAGCGGGTAGCAATGTCCACCAATTCTACCGCCGGGTCAGCAACGAGGTCCTCAACTCGTGCATACGTCTGGCAACCAAACTGTTCCGCGACGCGCTCGCGACGTTCAGGTAGCACGTCACAAGCCGCGACAATCTGGAACTTATCCTCACGGCCCGTCAATTCCTTGCAATGCATTCCCCAACCCGCGCGTCCTAAACCAACAATTCCAATTTTGATAGGATGTATCATTGTGTTATCTCCTCGTAAATAGATGTATCGTATTTGTTAAAGTATAATACACCTGTTTTCATTTATTAATGGCGAGTTCCCATTTATGACAACTCATTTAGAATAAGTGAACAGTGAATGACGAACACAGAGATCTTAAACATTCACCATAGCCGGCAAACCCGCGCGTTCACAGATGGCATGATATGCCCACATATCCCATTCTGGCTCTACACCAATGCCACGCAAATCGCTGTAGTTCTTGCAAATCAGCCCCCCCTCAAAAATATTGAACATTTCTCGCGCACCTGCCTCAATCAAAGCACGATCTCCAGTAGGTAAAATTTTCTGGATATCCACTGGACTCCATAACGCGGCTTTGCGTTCCTTAAAGAGTGCCGCCAATTTGGGCATATCATAGAGTGCGGGTTGGTCAAACTGGAAGACATCTACGCCGGCATCCAGTAAATCAGGCACAATGACCCAATTCTGTCCGCAGGAATGCATCAGAACCTTCATCCCGTATTCGTGAGCAATGCTCATAAGCCGTGTATACATCGTCTTGAAATACTCACGGAACATCTTAGGGCTGAAGAGCAACCCCGTCTGCGTCCCCATATCCTCACCAATCATAATACCGTCTGCTCCTGCTTTGCCTGCCAGATGGATTTTTTGCTCGTAGACGTCAGCCACAATCTGATGCATCCGCTTGAGTTCTTCAGGATAGAGGGCCATATCACAGAAATAGACCTCCATTTTGCGCAAGTAGCGCGCGTTATCAAAAATCCAGCCGCCAATATAGGCAATTTTAAATTTATCCGTTGGTTCGTTGAACACGGTCATCATCTGTGCCGCGCAATCCGGGTGTGTATAGTCCGGTGGCCGCAAATCGTTAAGTTGGCGCCATTCCTCAATGATAGGCTTGTAAATTTCCCCTTTCAACGAACCATCCCGCATCCGTACCCAAACATTGCCCCATTCATCATCGTAATATTCTACTTTGCCCTCAACCCAACGTTTTTGTTGGTAGCCGTGCGGGTGCAAACCACAACCTAGCATATCGTTAATACGACCATTATTAAACGTCATCCCGCAGCGTGGCGGATTCTTATGGTTAATGTTTGCTAAAATAATTTCCTTCGGAGTCATTTTACCTCCTGAGTTGCACTTCCTCACCTTATGTCTTAATTGGTCAGGATAACCACTTCTCCATACCTGTAAAAATATGATGAGCCATCGCTGCGTAATCGTGCTCTATATGGGGAGTACCAATTTGAAGCAGCGCCCATGTTGCGTTCCAGAAAGCGACCACAAACCACATCTGTTCCAGCGTCGTGATAGCCTCTGATGTTGCCTTACCAAAATAACATTCCAAAAAATAGGCTTTCTGCTCCGGCGAGAAAAAATGACAAACTGAAGCCAGATCGTAAAAGCGGTCGCCCATTCCAGCAAACTCCCAATCGAGCAAACGCACCCTTCCATCATCAAGGAAGTTGTTGGGAAATGGATCATTATGACATAGTACCCAATCACCGGGCATCGTAGCAGCACGCGATGTCTCGATCTCATACATTTTGTCCAAGAAACGGTTAAGTTGAAGCTGTTCTGGTAGAGGAACCTCTCGCGTTTTACTCAACGCCAACCGGCGTTCCACATCGCGATACGGCGAAAATGTACCTGGAATAGAAGGCAGTTCGTGGACCCGGCGCATTGCCGTGGCAACGCGCCAGATAACGTCCGGCTGTTTAAATTCTTCGATGCTCCATTCTCGTCCTTCAATGAAACGTGTAACTAAATGCCCCTCCGGCAGCATAAAAGCAATAACCTCTGGTATAATACCAATGCTAGAAGCTGCCAGGAGTGCTGCGTGTTCTGTATGACGATCGATACCCAGGAAGATGGCATTATCGTCCCCTACGCGCAGCACGAAACGTTCACCGTCAACAGTCACAAAGTAATTAGTGTTAGTCAATCCACCCTGCTGTAACTCAATGCTGATAACTTGAGCATCTTGCCATATCGGAATTTGAGCAATGATAGCGTTTATATGATCGTGCATAGTTCTCATCATCGACTGAGATGTATCAGTCCTCTTGTGTATCTTCTAGGACGAGTACCCAATCACAGCCGCGACCTGAAGTAGGCGGAGTGAAGGTTTGGACGTTGGGGGTATTAGTAGTATGCAAATGTTTCTCGATGCCATAGCGAGGATCAAACCAAGAGGCCCGGACGCTAGGAGATTGAACAACATTTTGATACAACGTAAATGCCGCGCCACGCGGAGAGTAGACGAGGGCAAAGCTACCATCCACAGCACGCGCTGCGCGTACTTTCGCCCCGCCGAACCTTGGCCCGTCTAGGATAAGTGACTGGTCCGGTACCAGTTTTTGGAAGGCGCGTGATTCAAAGAAGCGGCGCATAATACCCATCTGAAATGCGCCGGGATGATCTAGCGCCTCATCCCACGGCACACACGCACCAAAAAGTGGTTTTCGCCCTGAACTCCAAATCTGCCAGAGGCTATTGTTACCATAGGTGTGCCCACACGCGCCCGCTAGGATGGACCAATAAGCAGCCTGCCGCGCATCGTAGTCATCGAAACGGCGGAAATCCGTGACGTCGGTATTGTAAAAACCAACAGGAAGATTTTCGTAACGTGGTTCACCGTCGAGCGTAGGCTTGGGCGGTTCCAAGGCATAATCGTGTTCCGCGAACAGACCATTGTCGTGATCTTGTGCCCCATGAGAAGACTGCGACATATTGAAATCCAGCCATTCAGCGTGATGCAAGAAGTCTGAGGATTGGCCTGGCCCACGCGGGTGGAAGGTAATAAGATGCTGGCCTTCATCACCCTCGCGTAACCCGCGAGCCATCGCCTCGATCACGGACATTTCCCGCGCATTATCCACATTTTGATCGCCCCCCAAAATCCAGATCAAGGGCGCATCCTTATACCGCTTGCCGAGGAAATGCCCGTAAGTTAGCGCACTTTCCGGTGTGAAAATGCCGGTGGAGCCATCATCCCTCGATTTCCAATGACTGCCCCAGGTGGGTAATAAGCCCACAAATAATCCCAATTGCGCGGCCTTATCCACCACATAATCCACGTGCGCAAAGTACGCTTCATTAGGCTGCATTGGATCATTATCGTGTAGAGGGACGTCACCGTAAGCATTAGGCGCATTCAAGCCATCCAACTCGGCCAGCGCCACCGCCTGGATTACTGTAAATCCCTTCCGGGCACGGTTTTCCAGGTAGATATCTGTCTCCTTGCGATTAAGACGATGGAGCATTTCCCATGCCGTATCACCCAGATAGAAAAAAGGGGTACCATCAGTGTATTGGAGATGGCGATGGGTGGGGGAGACACACAACTGCATATCCATTTTGTTTAAAAATTGCATAGCAATAACTCCTTTTAGAAACTTTAGACTTTTTACAGGTCGATAAATTTCATCTACTGCATCTAGGGAACGACATCTATAAGATCAACAAGCCAGTCTTCGCAGTTATGATGCGGCCGCCAGTCGCCAGTGACTGCGCGGAAACCCAGTGTGAACCGTGATCCCTCGCGGTGTCTGATGAGCTTAAGCAGCAAATCGTTCTCACCTTGTTTGAGTTGGACGCGGTAGACGTTATTGAAAGGTGCCCACATCGTACATTCGTTTTCCTCTGCGACTTTTTCACCGTTGAGATAGAGGCGAAAGCTGTCACTGTTGCCAATAACCAGGTAGACTTCACGCGCCTCGGGTGAGATGATCGTGCGCTTCAAATAGCAGCAGTAGGGACCGGCCAATCCTATAAGTTGCGTGGGATCTACCTCGCGCTCATAAGCAGCAACAACTGCCGAGCGACCCAGCTTACGTGACCATTCAGCGTAGGTTTTATCCACATCTATATCTGGCTCAGGTAAGTAGTCCTTATCTAGCGAGACAAAGTGATGGTTGAAACGTCGGGACTGCTGCTTGGGATTGTCCTTTTCAGGCAGGGCGTCGTAATAGACCCCCAGAAACTGCCATAGCCCAGCGCCGGCAACACCGAACGTATAGGTGATAGGCGAAGTTGTATTCAAGCGCACCGTAAACAGGTTGCGTTCAGGCCACATGGGAACAGTTGCGGGCGCGTGCAACGTGGTAGAAATGTCGCGCTTCACGGGCGTCACAGTTGCGCTTTGAGGCGTAAGCGTCCAACCCTCTGGTCCCTCAATGGTAAGTTCTGCTGACTGAGACATCTCGCCCCCCACATGCACGACAATACTAACCGCGTCACCTGGAGCAGCAGCCGGTAGACCTTGATAGTCAACATTCAATGTCATTGTTGGCGGTGTCGCAGTAGCCGGTAGCGGCGTCAGCGCGGGGACCTTGTCAAAAGTGATGCCGGTGCCCAGATCCTCGGCCAACAGCACGCCGATGCGCGCTGTGTCGCGGGCCAGTGCAGAGAGCGTCATCTCATCGCGGTGATATTGGATGCCCATCACCAAATCATCACCGATAGGCATCTTCAACTTTTCGGGTATGCCACTTGCGCCGAGGATCTGCCCGATAAAGGCCCCGGCAGTAGCTAGGGTGCAGTCCGTATCATAACCGCAAGCCAGGGCCGAGAGCAATGCCTTCTCCATATCATTGCCCCCGTAGAGCAGTCCCAGAAAGGTAAAGGGCACATTAATCTGCGAGTCGCAAGCTTCTGGATTGCCCGCGATAGCCAGAATGCGGTCGCGGGCGTCGCGTAGGCTGGCCCCCTCATCGTAGGCTTGAAAAGCAACGCGGGTTAAACGTTCAATGGGCGTGCCTTCAGGTAGATAATGGATGAACATTGAGGCAAGTCGTCGGACATCGGGTACGAAGAAGGCCATTGACGCCATTGCAGCGAACATCCTTTCGCCGCCAACAGATTGCCCGGTATGGTCGAGTGTTCCATCCATCCATGCGTACTTCGCGGCCAGGTCTGGCGCACCGGGGAAGACATAACCCCAGATTTCGGAGCGGATAGGGCAGCCCATTCCGGTCTCCCAGAATTGATTGGTAAATTGTCCCGAATAAGGCGGATGGATCCCCAATTGCCAGTTACGACGGAAAATACCGTATTCGTTGAAGGGGTACCAACACCCTTCCAACCAGGCTGCCGCCATATCGTCGGAGGTCAGCGCTGCGCCTTTTTCTTCCAGTACTTTGAGCCAGAGTATTTGGATATCTAGATCATCATTCGGGGGGATCTCTTGAGGGAACATCTCGTCAGGCGAGAGTTCGATCCAACCTTTGTATCCCTCAAAGCGTGCACCGATAGTACCGCCAATTGATTTTCCAATCCAGCCGCCGAGTACTTGATCTAGGTAGCGTTCATAAATTAAATTCATAGTGTACTCCTCTCACAGGTTATATTTAATAAATATTGATTGATTTCAAAAACGTCAAGCCTTGCTCGACAAAGGTCCTGCCATCCGGACATGGATTGTGAAACATCGCGCGCTGGTAAGCGAACGCGCCGGGTGGATCCCCGATAGAGGAATTATAGGTTTCCATCAACACATATCCATCAAAATGAATCGTTTTGAGCGCGGTAAAGATACTGTCCCACGGTACAAGGCCGCCGCCGGGCACTCCCCGGTCATTTTCACAAGCGTGCAGACCCCACAGATATTCACGCGCAGTATGGATCGCCTGGGCATAATCGCGAATTTCGGTGACCAGGTGGTAAGTATCCAGCAACATACGCAAATTATCGTGATCAGCAAGCGTGATCAGGTATACAGCCTGCGCCGGGGTGTTGACCAGGTGCGTGCGGAAATGACTCATCGGCTCTAATACAATGGCGACCCCATACTGCGCGCCGTAATCCGCCAGTGCGTGCAACCCTTCCGCTGTCCAGTTATATTCATCTCGTGGGGGGAGCCGTCGCTTGATCATACCTGGATGCCCATAGAGTGCACCCGTATAGGCCACTGCCCCCAACTCAGCAGCGATGTCGACTTGTCGTTTGTGCCATTTTAACCCTTGAATACGGTCTGCCGGATCATCAGCAGAAAGATCACATTCTGCAGGCCACAATCCACCAGGGCTGATCGTTAGTGTGAGTTTCAACGCCTCGGCCCGCCGTCGCGCCAACCGAGGCGTAAATATCACATCCTCCCCCACGGCTAACTCAAACATATCCAGACCTAGTGTTTTCGCCATGTCCAACAAATCAAGCTGATCATCGGTCCAACGATCGGTAAATAAATAACAATGCGCGCCGTACTTCATTGATTGATAACCTCCGGGCCAAAAACTCTACAAATGACAACTAAACTACAAATTTTATTTCACGTATCGCGTTTCACACCTTACTTATTGCGCATAATCTTAAATGTATCCGGCAAAACCACATAGCCATCAGAAAACGTTGTCGCTGGAAGTCGTTCGCCAGTCTCTGCGTTATAAAGCCCCAGTGCAATAGTATAAGTATCCGCCAGTAATGTCCACAGGTCAAGGTATGCACTATCGTGGACGATCTGCCCGGCCTGCCAATCGCGGGTGGGACAGGTCCAAGCGCAGGGGAAAGCATCATATTGAGCAACGATATCGCCCGCGTGATTCAGAAAATGAACAAAAACCTTATAATCGGTTTTCGGCGCTTGCACTGCCTGCCAGTTAAGGTCAAGCCACAACCGCGCGCCCTCAGTACGCCAGCGGTAGCCAAGCAGCGCGATGGATCCCTCTAGTAGATAATCACCTTCCTGGACATTAAAAAGAGCTAGGGGGCGGAGGAGTAGGGGAGCAGGGGATGGATCCTCTATGCTCGATTCTCGCTGATAGAACACATCGTAAGTTTCAGTTACGGTCAATATTTCTGGCGGTATATAGGATGAGAAGTTCCCACACGTGAAGTGCCACCGGTACACTCCAGGCATAAGTGGTAACGCCAGATCAAGGGCAACCTCCCGTATATCCAGATCCCCCACTTGCCAGTCCGCATCAGCCGTAAAGAAAGTCACAGATTCGCGGTAAAGCGTTGTTTCCGTATTCATCAGTACTATTTCACATGGCAGGGAGGCAACAGGGGTTTGTGCTTGCATGATGATCTGAAATTGCCAATGGGTAGCAGATGGATCGTGTTGAACATCAAAACGGGCGAGTGAGCGTGAATCTGCAAGCATAACCGGGAATTCCGCGTAGGATACCGATAAGGGCGCAGTGAGGTCATAGACCGCCAATGTCGCATCTTCGTAAATAGGTGCGACCGGTAAGACACGCTGGAAGTGAGCTATCAATGCCTCCCCGTTCTTAACTTGGGGCGATACCAGGTAATCCTTGTGAAATAAAATATAGCGTACCCCTACATCCGTCAATTCACGCAGCGCGGGACCAAGTGCAGGCAAAGGAACCGTCTGCTGTATAAACGAATTGCCGGATAATAACATGGGTTTTTGGTCCACCTGTGGCTGGTACAGCGCGCGCACCAGGGGATTAGAGACAATCAACGAGTACAAATCCGGCGTATACCGCGAGATGTGACCCTCTATAGTAGGTTTCCCGTGCAGGGTCTGTGCATAGAGCCAGAGTTTTGCCTCGTTATATCCGGGTGGATAATCAAGCACGCTGTAAACCGGTGGTTCCTGGGCCATTTGTGCGTAGAAAGGTGACGCGGAAGGGAGTTCCCAATGTAACAACGGGAGACAAAGATACTCCCCTATCATTAACAAGCCAGCGGGCAACAACAACCAGCGGCGGCGACGCGCAAGCCATGCACTCCCATAACCTGCTAACACCGCCAAAGAAAAGACGACTAACAAGTTTAAACGATCAGGAGAACGCAATGTGGAGATAGGGAACAGGTCTCCGAGCCAACGGTAGGGCAGCGGGATCTGCGGATATAGTGTACCATTGATGCGCAACGTGTTCCCGGCAGCCAGTAACATCCACACACCCAGTCCGATCATCCAAATCAATAAATCGGTAAATCCCCCTTGTTCCCTCGCCCTCCTGCCCCCTTGCTCTCCTACTCTCTTATGCCCTGATATCGAAAACAGCGATAGCGCACTCAGCATAAGGCTTGTATATCCAAGATAAGGCATGTAGGCGCGGTTAGCGATGAAACGTTCATAGATAGGATTCACCTTGTTTCCCACAATGGGATGGTATGTGGGGGGAATGAAATAGGCGAGCAGATCGGTTTGTTTACTCACCCCCTCGTCAAACCCTTCTGTCCAGCCGGATTCCCATTCACGGGCGACGGGGATGAGTAAGGGTAGGCTTAATAAGAGAGCGACAAGCCCGATCCAGAGAAGAGGGACGAAGTGACGGAAGGACAGGATGACAGGATGACAGGATGACGAAAAAATAGAAGGACGGGGGGATGGTTGCGTATCTTCCGTGGCACGCCATTGCCGGACGGTATACCATCCGGCAATGATGTGACCGGTGACATAGAGCAATGTCCATAGAGCAAGCATAATAGCAAGTTGCAGGCCGGTCCAGAAAGTGAGAGTGGCAAAGAACCCCGCTATAATTACCGTGCCATTCAAATAAGTACTATATCGTCGGACGTGTAATGCGCGTCGCAGGAAATAGGCGTAGAAGGGCCACCATTGAATGGAGCCGAGGTGTGCGTGGGCAAGAGCTTGTGTTAAGTGATAAGGGGCAAAGGTGAAGATGAAGCCCGCGAAAAGCGCTCCCGCGGGGCTATGTGTGAGATCATAGACCAGCAGAAACATTCCCACTGCGCCAATCCATAGGCTGAAGAGCCAGACCACATTATAGGCGACCACAGGACCAAAAAGCATATCCAACGGTAAGGATAACAAAGAGTTAAGAAACGAGTTGGAGTGCGCCGCCAGGCTTGCTCCCTCAGGAGCAAAGGCATAGGGGGTAAAAAAGATATTGTGCCCTTCCGCCAGCGCCGTTTTGAGCCACCAGTTATTCCAGTAGAAGATCCAATCGTCTATATTGTTGCCAATTAGAGTTGTGGATAGCATAAAGGGCGCAGGCAGGGTCATAACCCCCACAAGTAAAGCGTAGCAGAGGCATACACTGAGGAGCATCTGCCAGGATAGACGAAACATAGGATTCATAAGTGTCATTATCGCATAGGGCGTAAGCGCGTCAAACAGGGGGGCAGGGCTATCGCATTTGGATGGTGTTCACCTTCCCGGAAGCTACTAGCGGCCTAGTCAACCCGAAAATTTGCAGCATGACTACGTGT
>JAFGFI010000222.1 GCA_016931185.1 Anaerolineae bacterium | reverse complement strand
TTGTAGATATTGCGGCCGTCCGTTGCCCCGGTGGGCGCGGCCGGTTGCTCTGCCGGCTAGGAGACAATACCAGGTGGCAGAGGCTTTGCCCCCCAGGGTTCCAGTGTCTCCGCCAGCAAAGGTGCAGCCGGTTATCGAGCGCGGGAGTGATGAGAGTATGTTCTGTATCCAGTGTGGCACGGGACTCGCTGCTGATGCTACCCAGTGTAACCAGTGTGGCGCGCCGGTGACCATGCCGCCGCCTGCTACCGTTCGCAAACTGCTGGATGCCGCGCGTTCTGAATCCGATGACGATAAGCGTCTGGTAGCCATTAGGGCCTTAGGAATATTCAAAGTCCGGCGCGCGCTCCCGTTGTTATTTGAAATTGACCACAATCGAGGGGGGGAAGTGCAACTACAGGCCAGGATGGCTTTGGCGCGCATTGTAGATTTCTCGGTAAGTATGCTTCCATGTAAGTGCGGTGCCTTCAATCCGGCCACTGCACATTTTTGTTACGTGTGTGGGACGCCGGTTGCCCGTCCTACCGCCAGTCCACAGGAGTTTGCGGATCTACTCCGTCAAGTGGAACAGAGTGAGAAGAAATTCCCCTTGGATGCGGTGCAAAAGTTGGGCTATCTTCAATCAAGTGCCGCCGTCCCGGTATTGCTGGACCTGTACAAACGTTTCCGTAAAGGATGGCGTGATAATCTTGAAACCCTGGTAATCCTGGAAGCCTTGATAGATATTGGCGATCCGGCGGCGGTGGATGTGGCATCTAAGTTGGCCAGGATCTACTATCAAAATTTTCTGCCGGTTACTGTCAATTGCCATTACGCGCTGGTGCGCTTAGGAGAACAAGAGAAGGCATGGCAATCTTTGCGACTGTGGTCTTCTCCAAACCGTGAAGATAAAACCGGCTATAACTTGCGGTATGTGATACAGCTTGGCGAGTTGGGGAAAGCTGAGGATGTGGCCGCGCTGACCCGATGTATTATGGAAGAGAAAAAACGTTGGGATGTTGGCATCGGGTATAATGTTTGGTTGTTTGACCCCGTGACCTTTTTGGTCACGGCTGCAGCGTCGGTGGCGTATAATGTTATTGGCCGGGCGATATTGAATTCTCAAGGGCGCAATGCTGCTTCCTGGATGGTTTCTCCATTAACTCTCGATCCATCCGAGTTTGAGAAGTTGACGGGGCAACTCCGTAAAATGATCGCCTTGCACTGCTATGGTACCGCGCTGGTGTCGTTAGGACAGCGGCATCGCAAGACTCTCCAGGAGGAGTTTTGCAAGTGCAAGAAGCCGTTGGAGCGCGCAGTATTGGGATTGGCTCTGGGGGAATTGGGCTACGCTACGGTTGCTGATACATTGCGCACCCTGTCCGAAGATTCTGATTGGTCCACGCGGATTTTAGCCTATGAGGGGCTGGTCGCGTTGGTTGCGCATAGTGAGACTGTTAAATCCTCCGAGTGTTTGCGCGCGTTGAAAGATAGTGACCAGCGCGTGCGGGTTGCGGTAGCGAAAGTATTGGCCGACACGCAGAACCCCGTGTACGTGCCCGCATTGGTCAAATTACTTAATACACAGGATAACAAGCAGCTAGAGGCATACCGGCCTGTTGTCGCGCAATTGGCACGTAATGGTGTGCCGGAAGCACAGGTTAAATTGCAGCAATTGGGAGCGTAAAACGTGAAACGTGAAACGTTAAATTCCCTTCACTTTTGACTTTTGACGTTTCACGCATCACGTTTCATATCTGTTGAATTTGCTATTATAATGGATTATGAGGAGGTCAAATATTATGGTACGAATCCGTTTGGACACCGATCACATCCGTGGGGTGGGTCGCCAGTTGGCTTCTGAGAGCCATCATACCGGCCAGATCGGGGGAGAACTCCAAAGTGCTATGAACAGCCTGGATACCTGGGTTTGGGACGGGCGTAGCCGCGCTGCCATCGAACCGCTGCTTGACCAGGTGCGCCCCAGCAACGCTCGCGTGGCCGAGGAATTGGACCGGCTCAGCCGGTTATTGTTCCGGGTCGCCGAGCAGTTCGAGGATGAGGACAACAAGGCCGCCCGTGACCTGGAAGGGATGCCGTGGGTGGATTGGGATACGGGTGGGCAGGGTACGGGTGCGGTTGGTGGCATAGTGGGAGGCGTAGTCGTTGGGGGTGTTACGGGTGGTGCTGTGGGCGCTGTGGCTGGTGGAAGTGGAGGGAACACCGGACAGGGTTCTGTTTGGACATTTGGCCCTAGTGAGGCTTGGGAATCGTCTGACTCCTATAATTTTGGTAATCAACGTTGGGAAAACGAAAAAGAAATTGAAGTTAAATTGAAGTTAGTTGAAGATGCATATTATAAAGATACAATTTATATTGATGATTACACAACAGAAGAACGTTTGGGGGCTTATGAAGGCGGATTTAAAGTTGGATTGAAAGATGATGGATTTACTACTGGGACGTATGGCGAGATGGAACTTGCTGGGGTTTCAGTAGAACATTATAGCGAGGAGGGAGGGGTAAGTGTAGAGGCTTCGGTTTTTAAATTCGAAGGGGGGTCTAAAGCTGGTATTGGAGAAGATGGTCTCACTGTTGGGGCATACGGTGAATTCACCTCGGCAGAAATATCAGCGGATGGCGTTGTGGGAAGTAGTGATCTGGGAGTGACTGGTGGTGTACAAGCCTCAGGACCTCAGGCCGATGGTTTTATTGGGTTAAAGGATAATACATTAGGCGCTTCGGTTGGGGTCTCTTTGGTTTCCGCCGAAGCCGAAGCGGGTTTAAATATTGCCGGGGCAAATGTGGGTGTCAAGGGAGGGGTGTCTCTGGGGCTAGAATTTGGTTTTAAAATCGGTCAGGAGACAGAGGTCAAATTCGGCCCGTTTAGTTTAGGTTTAACGTTTGGCAAGGCGAAAGGTAGCCAAGGGGGATAGGAAAATGCAAGCGAAATTTATGTATCCTGATGGAATTATATTGACACGTCAGGAAGTGCGCTATTTGATGGCACTGTTGGAAGCGGAACGGGCGATTGGTTTGGAGCAAGAGTCGGACGATCCCTTAATGGCTACGCCTGAGGTGAGACAACAAACACTCGCGCAAGGACGTTCGCTTTTACGCGAGCGGGGCTTGGTTGGGGAAGGGTTAGAAAATCGTGACGCGGACTTTGTGGATGATTTTTCTAAAGTAATGACGGCAACTTTTTTCCCTCTGTGGTCTGTGATAATCGTGCGAGATTTGCCCCAGTTAGGTAAGCAGGTATTGATTTTCTGTCAAAATCGCTCACTTCTGGTTTTGCATACGTTTCCTAAAGAAAACTATCACCGGCTTTCTGTCTTTGAGAACAAACAACAGGCTGCAGCTCTAATTTTGGATTGGTTCCCGCTGCACAACTATCCGGCGAGCGAAGATCGATTTTTGATCAAAACCGCGGATTTTGATGCCATTCGGGAACAGTGCGAGTTGGGCAATGCGGATAAGGCAATGACACTGCTGACAGCTTATGAGCTATCTGACACTGATAAACAGGCGTTGGTTGAAGCGATCTCACAACGTACAATTAGCGGTTCCTTTGCGCAAATGTTGTGTAATCCTGAACAACAAGAGATTATAGATGCCCGCACTTTTGCTGTTTTTGCCGGGCCTGCAACCGCGTGGTTTATCTCGCGTCCTGCTGATGCCGTGCAGGATGATAGTATTTTGGTTAAACGGATCGGGCCTGAGTTTGTTAATTTTGTGGCTGGCCTGTTTGTATGAATATTAATTTAGTATCTATTCTACGACTTACCTGACAAAAAACAGGTTTTTAGCAATAGATTTACTAAATAGGCGGTTTTTAGAATCCAATGGCATGACATATAGTATGTTGATATAAAAAACCCAGTTTTTAAGGTTTTTTCAGTGGAGCATTTTAAGTAAATCCAAGATATCGGTTTGTAGTAATCGTTTCAGCAGTCTTTTTTGCGGCTAAGGCCGTTACTACAAACCTAAAATGGGTATTGTAAGGGCTTTTAAACTATGTCAAACATTATTATCACCCTACGTCTCCCTGACCGCACGCTCCGGGATTTGGAAGTACCGGATGATGTGCCGGCTCGGCGGCTGGTGCCGGCCCTGGTGGAAGGTCTGGGATTGCCCGCGCTGGATGCGCGGAACCAGCCCGCGTTGTATGAGTTGGTGTGGCACGTGGATCGCACGCCGCATGTACTGCGCCCATCTGATACATTGGGCGCGGTGGGTGTGACCACCGCGCATTATGTCTCCCTGGACAGTGCCAACCCGTTGCAGCCCGGACACTCACCCACGGAAGTTTTGATAGATGCGCGCCTGCGTTGTCCTTCGGGACGCGTGTACATGTTGTCGAATTTGGGGAAGCCGGAACTCTCCTTGGGCCGTTATGACGCGCGTACAGGGAATGCCCCTGATATTGAACTCTCGGAGGAACCGTCCGGCAACACGGTTTCGCGCACACACGCCGTGCTAACTGCACAGGGAGGGGGATGGATTCTCACGGTGCTGACGGCGTCTAGCCCCACGCTGCTCGACGGTAAAAAGCTGTCGCCTAATCAGTCCGTCCCGCTCGCGAGCGGTATGGTCATCCAACTCGGTTCCGTTTCCCTAACATTTGAGGTAGGATAGTGGCCCAAGAATGGATGTACTTTTTTATCGGTGAATGGTGGCTGTGGATACCTACTTGGTAGACTATATGACTTACGATCTCTAACTCCTAACTCGCAACTTCTTTTCCAACGTTAAAATATGGTTGTAGTAACTTGCCTGTTTGTATAAATTTGGTATTATATAAGCGTATTTAAAAGCTTTTAGGGTTGGGTATGGGACAAAAAAAATCGCCAATATCTTCTTTTCTTTCAACTATAAGACGTTTAGTCGTTCGGACTGTGGGAAAATCTCCCGATGTGGCTAATGAGACGAAGCAGGAAATAGGTCTGGCCGTTGCTGACGATCGCGGTGATAGCGTCTCTCAAACCGACCTTCTTCTTTCCACTCCTTTGCCGGTAGGTACAGAGTTAAAGGAGGGCGTTTACCAGGTACGCGAGGTGTTATCCCCGGTTGATGCACTGCGCCGGTATGTCCTTGAGAGTTCTGCGGTCTATGTATGTCTAAATTGCCAATCTTTAATTGAAAATTCCCAAGAGCTGTATTGTGCGCAATGTGGGGTGGCGTTAGCTGAAATGCCGCCTTATCACCCGCGTTTCATCGCGTATGAATCCCTCGACCCCCACGCTTTTGTTATCTCAGACAGATTGTTAGATCTGCAACTGGAGCACCCAGGACTATGGCTTCCCGTAGATGTGTTTGTTGAACCGGTAGAGGGAAGCCCCCGTGCTTATCTGGTGGATACAGAGTTTGCCCCGGCCCTGGGAACGACATTACCCTTGCCACATCCTGTAGAAAAAGTATTACCGTGGGGCATTGCTTTGGCCCAGGCGATGGCATATTTACACCGGCACTATGTAGTCCTCCGGACTATCGATCAGAATCACTTTGCGGTGAAAGGGGAAGAGGCGTATTGGATGCACCTGGAAGATGCCCGCATTTTGTCTGAAACGGAACGGGAGCAGGCAGAGGTTGCCTTTGCCCGGGATGTGCAGGCTCTTGTTAAATTGCTCTTCTATTTATTGACGGAAAAAACTAATCCGATCCATGCCGCGATGTTGCCCGCCCCGGTCGCTGCTTTGTTTACCCAATTGTTGGCCCCGCGCGCCGGTTTAACGCCGGAACTATTAGTTATCAATTTGGAGAAAGTGTGGGCTGAATACCAACATCCGGCTTACCAACCCTTGTTGGTGGGCACGCGTGGAGATGTGGGGATGGAGCGGTTGTTAAATGAAGATAGTCTGTTAGCCTTGACGGCTGCTGCCGTTTTCCGTTTACCCAGTGCCCCCGTGGGGGTATTTGCGGTGGCCGATGGGATGGGGGGACACGATGCCGGTGATGTTGCCAGCCGTTTGACCGTTGAAATTGTTGGACGGCAAGGGTGGAATCAGTTGTTGATGCCGATGTTCGATGGGGACGTTATCCTGGACCCGCAGCAATGGGTGACCCAGGTGACATTGAATGCGAATCAGGCGGTTTTTTCGCAGCGGAAGGTGACCTTGAGTGATATGGGCTGTACATTGGTCCTGGCCTTAATGGTAGGCAATACGGCAACGATTGCCAACGTAGGAGATAGCCGCGCGTATCATTTAACTTCTCAAGGTATTGAACAGATTACGACCGATCATTCATTGGTGGAACGGTTGATTGTAGCCGGCCAGATTACGCGCGAGGAAGCCCGCACCCATCCGCGTAAAAATATTATCTACCGGATGATGGGGGACCGTTTAGATTTACAGGTGGATTTATTTAGCCGGACTTTTGACCCAGGTGAAGCTTTGCTGCTTTGTTCGGATGGGCTAAATGGGATGCTGCGGGACGAGGAGATTTGGCGTATCTGGCACGTGGCGATTTCTCCCCAGGAGGCATGTGATCGCCTGGTTGAGGCTGCAAATCACGCGGGTGGTGGGGATAACATCAGCGTGGTTATTGTGCAAGTTGGGGTATAATATTACCACTGTGGATGAGAATTTAATGCGTAAAACGTAACGCGCTATTTTTTGAACAAGGGTTTTTCCAATTTGCGATTTGCCAATTTGCGATTTTCAGAGGAATTACTCATTAACCATCGGTTCACCAGCAGTTGGATGAAATTTTAAGACGAAACTAAGTTTTCAAGGTTTTTACAATTTGCGATTTGCGATTTGCCAATTTGCGATTTTCAAGGGAGGATATGTTATGCGTGTGAGACGGGTGCTGTGGGTGGTTGTTGTTCTGCTCTTATTCTTGATGCCGGTGTTGGCGTTGGCGCAGTCCGAAGGGGTGTTATTCATGATTAATGGCGTTCCGGACGCAGTTTCCAGTCCCCCCCAGGTGCGTACTTATGTGTCGGTGATTGATAAACAAAATGCGAACGTTGTGACGGGTTTGGGGCCTTCTAACTTTATTTTGGAAGAGGCCGGCGCTCGCGTGGATAATGTTAATGTCTCCACCGAGGATGTGGGATTGGCCGCCGTCATCGTCATTGACCGGGGTGGGATATCGCGTTCAGGGGATCAGCGTATTAAGCAGGCTACGGACTTATCCCGCGAGTTTATGAATCGTATGACGGTGACCGGACAGCGGAATGATGATATGGTCGCTATTGTGGGGGTACATGAAGAAGGAGAGTTGGCCCCCAAGGAAAACTTTTCTTATGATCCCGTGGACACGAACCTGGTCATGAATGCCCTGGTGATTATGGAAACCGAGATCGTGCCCGGTGTCACACCTTTATACGAGGGGTTGGACGGCGCGTTGGAGTTGTTGACGCATAACGGTGATACCACAATTCGCAATGTCCTCAATAACCGGCGCAAGATAATCCTGGTCTTCTCCGATGGCATTGATACCAATTACAGCGATGAGGCACGTGAGCAGGATATCATCCGCAAAGCGAAGGAAGCGGATATTTCCCTATACACCGTTGGCATGGCGTCCGGCAAGGGCCAGTTGGGATCAGCCTCTGAGATGAACTTGAAACGCCTGGCGTCCCAGACATACGGGGAATATCAATTGCATAATACCGACACTCACGATGCCGTGTTAGATTTGTTTGCCCGTGTGGTGACACAGCGACAGCAGTATGTGTTGAATTACGAAACCGAGCAGCCGAAAGGCGACTATACATTGAAGGTGACGGTAGAGACAGACGTAGGATCGGCCGAGAGCAGCCGGGGATTTTCGTCTATTTTGACTACCCCGGAGTTATATTTGTCGGTCTCTCCTTCGGACGTTGAGTTTTCGATTCCCTATACCCGCACCGAGGAAGGTGTACCCGCTTTGTCTTTGCGCCTGAGTGTGATTGTCAATACCCCTGACGGCGCGATTCGCAATCCTAGTCTGGTACGTTATTATGTGAATGGCGATAAAGTAGGCGAAAGCACGACCGGCCCGGATTTTGTGTTTGATTGGCCGGTCAGTCAACGGCACGAACACGATTATGATCCCATCGTAGAAGAGTTCACTCTGATAGCGGAGGCGGTGGACCCTTACCTGGGGAGATCCTATACTACGAAGGATCCGGTGAAGATTACGGTAATCTGGGAGAAATTGCCCCTCCCTGCCGCGGGAACAAAAGGGTTTATGGAAAATTGGGGCTTGATCCTGGTGTTGGTGGGATTGTTGGTCGGGCTGATTGTGCTGTTGCTGCTCCTGATGCGCACGCGCAGTGAGTTTGCCAACCGTGTGGTGAAGGGTGCAACGGGCGTTCTCAAGGGGATGACGCGCCGCCTTACGCCGGGTGATATGCAGCAGGCCCCCGGCAAGTTAGTTGTGCAGCAGGGCGCGAACATGGGCAAGGAGTTCCGCCTTTCCGTCCAGGTAACCAAGGTGGGCCGTGACCCGCAGTTCAGCGATTTTGCGCTCTTTGATGAATTTGCTTCCAATCCGCATTTTTCTATTCATCTCGAAGGTTCACAGTTTTATATTACGGATGAGGGCAGCACCAATGGCACGAAGCTGAATGGCTCGCCGTTACAAGCGCACCAACGCGTGCCGTTACAGTCTGATGCTATGATTGAGGTAGGCACCACGCGCTTGCAGTTTAAACAGTTGGGCCGTACTACGCGCCCGGTGGACAGTGGCGCGAGTGGCAGCGCGAGTCCGTTTGCCACGCGCCCGATGGGGGGCGGCGGGCAACCGATCTCCGGTGCGCCGCAGCCTGGTGCGCCGCAGCCTGGTGCGCCGCAGCCTATGGGCGGCCAACCTGGGCAGGCAAGTCCTTATGCAACCCGCCCCGTAGGCCAACCGCAACCTAGGGGCGGTCAACCCAACCCTTATGCCACGCGTCCCGTGCAGGGCCAGCCGCAGCCGGGAGGCCAGCAACCCAATCCCTATACCACGCGCCCTGTGCAAGGCCAACCGCAGCCGGGAGACCAACAGTTCGGGCAGCAGCCTGGGGGTGGGCAGCCGCCGAATCCCTACGCTACCCGTCCCGTGCAGGGCCAACCTCAACAACCGGGGAGCCAACAGAACCCGTATGCGACCCGCCCTGTGCAGGGACAGCAGCCGGGAACCGGAACCGGCCGAGGGGGACAGGGACAAAATCCCTATACCACGCGCCCTGTGGATAAGAAGTAGGGGAGCAAGGGGGCAGAGGTGACAAGGTGAAAATAATATAATATGCCAACCGGTTTAGATACAGTACGTCCCGGCACGGTAGTCGGGCCATATCGGATTATGAAGGGCTTCCGGGGACATGGAGGGATGGCGCAGATTTTCCTGGTGGAAGTGCGCGAGAAATACCGCCAACCCAATATCCCCCGGCGACTCGCGCTGAAGGTGGCGAAGCCCGAGCATCAGCAGGCGTTGGTGGCCGAAGCCGATTACCTGCGTTTGTTTAACCATCCCAATGTCGTGCGGATTTTTCCGCTGCCCGGTTATCACAAGCCGGTGTATTCGGCGCGGGAGGAGTTCCCGTTTGGGATGGGGTGGTATTATGCGATGGAATTCCTGGACGGCGGCGCGTTGGAAGAGACGCTCACACGCTCGACGCTGACCTGGCGGCGTACCGATACACAGCCCGAACACCCGCTTAATTTGCACGTGGTGCTGGGTATAGTGCGGCAGCTTCTTGAGGGGCTGTCTCATATTCACGCGCGGAACATTGTGAACCTGGATATCAAGCCCGCGAATATCCTATTTCGCCGCCGCCCGTTCCGGTACTGGCGTTCCAGTGTGCCGGAGGTGGTGATCGGGGATTTTGGGATTGCGCGTAATGTGCGTTATCCGCGCGTGGGGCTGTTGGGCGTGGCGACACCGGAATATGTCTCTCCCGAACACGCTTCGGAGATGCGCGGGCATTACTACCCGGTGGATATTCGCTCGGATATTTTCTCGCTAGGCGTGGTGGTGTACGAGATGTTGACGGGGCAGATGCCGTTTGCGAACGTAGCCTTGCTCAGTGATCCGCAATACGCGCCCGATCCCCCGTCGAAATTGCGGCGAGGACTCCCTGCTGCGCTCGATCACGTGGTGCTGCGGGCGTTGGAGAAGTCCCCGGACCGGCGTTTTGCGAACGCCGCCGAAATGCGCGCGGCGTTGCAGCAGGTGCGGATGCCGCCGGATTGGCCACGCGCGCGGCGCTTCTTCACGGCAGCGGCGGTCACGGGCTGGCTGGTTGCCAGCGGTGTGTGGGTCAGGGATTACGGACTGGACATGCTGCAAGATGCTATCCCCCCCACTGCAACGGCTTCTGCGCCCACGGCAACACCCAGATCCGCGTCCGGCGGTGACCCGACCGCGACGCGGTCAGCGCCGCCGGCGGAGAAGTCGCCGGCGACGACAGTGCCGGCAGGCGAAGTCAAATCCACGTCCACACCTATGCCCTCCCCGACCCCGCGCCCGACGTGGACCTATACTCCGCCGACCGTTACACCGGAGGGATGAGGGGAGATGTGTGAAACGCGCGGCGTCATTCGTCATTTGCAATGCGTCATTTGTAATTCGTTAGATAACATTTGCTTATTTGCGATTTGTCAATTTTAAATTTGCAGATCTGCAATTTAAGAGTGAGGTGTAAATATATGGAGAACAACCAATTTCCGTTGGTCATCTGGGGGGCAACGGACCCGGGGCAGCAGCGCGAGGGAAATGAGGATTCGATTTTCCCGGAGTCCGGGGCCGAGTTCTATAAACCATCTGAGTCCAATGTGGCGCAAAAGGGGCGGCTGTTGGTGGTGGCAGATGGGATGGGGGGCGTGCGAGGGGGCAGTGAGTCCAGCCGCTGGGCCATCCGGGCGGCGGTAGAGCGTTATTATGATTTGGGCGGCCCTATGCTGGATATGAATTTGAAGCAGGCGGTGTACGAAGCCAATAAATCCCTGTTCCAATACTTGCAGAGTACGGGGGTGCAGGGGGCCGGCTGCACGATGGTGGGGGCGGTCATTTATAACAATAAGCTCCACGTCGCCAATGTGGGCGACAGCCGCGCTTATCTGATCCGCAATGGGACAATAACCCAGTTGACACGCGACCACACGGTGACACAAGATAAGATTGAGCGGGGCCTGTTGACGCCCGATCAGGCCGCTATGGATCCCGACCGGAATGTGATCACGCGCTCGATGGGCACCCACCCAGAAGTG
>JAFGFI010000221.1 GCA_016931185.1 Anaerolineae bacterium | reverse complement strand
GCCGACCTGACCGACCAGGGCCTCGAACCGGCGAACCTGCAAATCGTGCTCTACCGCCTCTACCGGGATGCGGTGGCGCAGGGTTTGTGGAACGAGGCGACGAAACACGGCGCGGGACTGACGCTGGCGCGTTATGGGGTGTTGGGAGGCACGCGGGAGATGCTGTCCGGCTATCTGGATGAGGTCATCAGCGCTCTGGATTCGGACGAGGCGCAACGCCGGGCGCAGGTCATCCTCAAAAATATGGTCACCGCGCAGCGGACCAAGGCCGCGCTTACCGGGCGGGAGATTGCGCGCGGGCAGTTGGCGGCGCAGGCGGGGCTGGACGAAACGGAACTGGACGCGCTCCTGGCCTACCTGCGGGCGCGGCGCGTGGTGCGCAAATTCGGCGACGAGGACCGCTACGAACTGGCCCACGAGGTGTTGGTGGAGAAGGTGTTGGCCTGGATCAGCGACGAGGAACTCCGCGTGCTGGACGTGCGCGATATGCTGCGGCGTGAGTTGAGCAACTATAAGAAGTTTGGATACCTGCTACCTAAAGAGCGCTTAGAACTAGTGGAGGCCTGTTGTGAGGTCTTGACCCTGGAAGTGGATGAATTCGAGATGCTCTTCCGCTCCGCACTGGCGGCAGGCTATAAGGCTGAGTACTGGTTCCGTCGGGCGCAGGCTGAAAGTGTGGATGTGAAGACCATTGCCCGCGCGGGTTTGCAGAGCGAGAATTTCCGCACCCGAGTGGCAGCTGTGCAGACATTGGGACAATTGGGGGATGTCTTTATGGAAGACCTGATAGATATGTTGGATGACCTGTACCCCCAGGTGCGCGTGGCGGCAATAGCGGCTCTAGAGCACATGCGCCCTGACGGCGTGTGGCGAGCACATCTTAAATACGAGTGTTATGTACCTGCCGGGAAGTTCATAATGGGAGATGATAAAAGCGACCAAAGTAATGAAAAACCATCTCACGAAGTGTATTTGGACGCTTATTACATCGGCAAGTACCTGGTGACGAACGCCGAGTACGCGCGTTATCGGGAAGCTGTAGGGCAGCCATTTACCGTTCCGGAGGGCAAAGAAAATTATCCGGTGGTGAGCATTTCCTGGTACGATGCCCGTGACTACGCGGCCTGGGCCGGGATGCGTTTGTTGAGCGAGGCAGAATGGGAAAAGGCGGCGTCGTGGGAGGGCATCGGGGCGATCACGCGGGATCGCCAAAAAGAGCAAAAGCGGCAATATCCGTGGGGCGATCAGTTTGACAAGACGAGGTGCAACACGGATGAATCTGGGATCAGCAGAACCACGCCAGTGCGCAGGTATAGTGCGCGTGGCATTAGTCCCTACGGCTGCATAGATATGGCGGGGAACGTGTGGGAGTGGACAAGCAGTATATACAAGTCTTATCCTTACCGGGCTGACGATGGACGCGAAGAAATGACTTCCGGGGACATCCGGGTATTACGGGGTGGTTCTTTCTACGACAACGAGAGTGCCGCTCGCTGCGCATATCGCATTATCAGTTACCCTCACGCACGTAACATCACTGATGGGATGCGGTGTGGGGTAAGTGTGTTGCCAGAAAGTTCAGATTTGAAGCCTCGGGGCTAACAGGCAAAGCCCTGTAGGCTAGATTGTAGATCCTGGAAAGAGACTCTCTAGCCTCTTTGAGGCCAGATGATTCACAAAGGACGGAAATTATGCATTATCCTCAGGTTCTGTGGTTGATTGAAGCGCTTGAACACAGCACGCTCACACTTTTTCTAGGTGCGGATTTGCCACAGACTGTCACTGGACTGCCTTCGCGCACGGATCTGGCCCATGGTCTGGCGCAGCGGCACAGTCTGGATGCGGGTCTCTCCCTGGCGCAGATTGCGCAGCGGGTGAGCCGCGCCGGGAACCGCTTCGACTTCACCGATTACCTCCGCCGGGAATTGGATACCGCCGGGCAGCCCGTCCCCACGTTCTACCGCAATCTCGCGGCCTTCGCCAAAGCGCACACTTTGCCTGCCATTGTCACCACCGCCTACGACGACTTCCTGGAGCGCGCCCTGCGCGATGCCGGCGTTCCCTTCGACCGCCGCGCGCGCGGCAGCGACATAGCCTTCGCCCGCCCCGACCGCCTGGCGCTGCACAAGCTCTACGGCGACGTGCAGATGCCGGACACCCTCGTCGTGACCGAGGACGATCACTACGGTCTCTGGCGCGACCGCGACAAAGAAAACCTGCTCGATGAAGTGCGGAGTCTGCTCAAGAAGCAGACCGTGCTCTTCCTGGGCTACAATCTCAGCGATCCCGACTTTCACCTGCTTTGGCGCGAGGTACTGGACAAGATGGGGCGCTTTGCTCGTACTGCTTACGCTATCTGGCCGGGTCTGCCGGAGACGGAGGTACGTATGTGGGCAGATCGGGGAATTGTGATTTTGGGGGAGGATCCTTGGGGGTTGTTAGTTGGGGACATTCAGGCATATGAGCAATCAACACTGGAAAGTAGGCCTCCCACAATGACTGTACTAGATACACCCCTTACTGACCACACACTGCCCCGACTTGCTGATGTCTTGAGTGTATACCCAGAAAAAGATGGTGAGCCACATCGACCAGGCAATGGAGGACAATGGTTTAGCCGTCTAGTTGTTAAGAGCACTCGATTGATTTCTAATTGTGATGTGGAGGTTCAAGAAATCAGAAGGCTTAGTGGGCCAGATGATTTCATTGGTGAACATTTGCCCGAATTCACGGCCTCGAATTTATCATGGGCAAAAAAAGGTACTAATGGTTTTTTTGGTGCGATAGATATTCGAGCTGGTAGGAAGGAATGTATTGATTTGGCTTGGCGAGATCGTGGGGATTCTCAAATTTCTGCGGAGGACTTGAGAGTAGCTTCTGCTCTTGACCCTGGGGACAGGAATGACAAAGCCAAAGGCCGTCGCCAAGACTTCATCATACTAAAACCTAGCAGCTATCTCTTTACAATCAGAGTTTTTGCAAAAAACTATAATGACTGGATTGAGCGCACCTACCGGCTATACTGGCCAGGGGCAAGCCAAGAACCCGATATTCATTTAGCAGAAATGCAAAAAGAACATAAGACGCAAGATTTGGAGGTAACTATGCCGGAAACACCGAGTATTTCACCCGAACTCTATCAACACGTACAAGCGGTTTTGTTGCGTTGTGGCTCATTCCGCAGCGACAGTGACTTACCCCCACTTTTCGTGGATAGTCGTATCAGCCTGTGGCGCGATGATTTACCTTCTGCCAACAGCTCGTCCAAGCGCGTCCAGGCTGTCGTGGATTACCTCCTGCCGAAGTTCAATACTGCCGGAGAGAATGCGTTGGTCTTACTACTGCGTGTATTGCGTGATCATGTGTCTCGTGGCGACGCCTGTTATGGGCAACTGGAAGGGCTGGCTGAGCAATTAGCCGATGTGGTGAGGATTTCTCCTCCAATTGTGACACAATCACAGCCAACGCCGTCCGTGCTACCCGCATCGTTGAGTGGCACCCAGAAACGTCAATTGATTGATGCGCTGCTGACTTGCCCCACGGTGAGTAATCGTGGCACGCGGGATATAGTTGTCAACGACCTGCCTGCCGAGATCAGAGTGAACATACGGCGCAATGATGTGGACCGTTTCGATGTCTCGAATATCGTGACTACCTGCCTGAACTACGAGGATGGGGTTCACGAATTCATTGAGGCTGTGCGTTTTTACGAGAGCAATTCCATCCCTATGCAAACAGTGGATAACCTATGAAAGGCATTGCAATGACCGAGTTATTCTCTCACGGCCACGCGCTTTTGATTGGTGTGGGCAATTACAAGGATACCAAGATTTCTGTGCCGATGACGGCGCAGGATGCCGAAGACCTGGGTAAAGTATTGACGGATACGCAATTGTGTGGCTATCCACCCTCACAGGTGACAGTATTGACGAACCAGGACGCCAACAAGTCACGCATTTTAGGTGCGTTGGATACGCTGGCGCAGCGTGTGCAAGGCGACGCCGATGCCACGGTGATCGTCTTCTTCGCCGGGCATGGAACGAAAAACGGCGACTATTACTTCTTGCCCTACGAAACGCAGCTCACTTACAATGTTTTGGGCAATCCAAGTGACATTGTCTATTCTACAGCACTTTCCAACACGGTTTTCCTGGAGAAAGTGCGCCAGATCGAGGCCAAACGGCTGGTAATCCTGTTCAACACGTGCCATGCCGGCGGCGTGGGAACGACGCTTTCGCTGGAAAGCGATCCCTTTGCGCCGGTGCCTTTGGGGCTGTTTGACGACTTGCTTACCGGTAGCGGTAAGGTTATCCTTTCATCTTCGCAAGTGACTGAGCGTTCGTGGGGCAAGGGTGGCGCGCACAACAGCATTTTTGTCACCCATTTGTTGGATGCGCTGCGCGGCAAGGGAATCAAAACTGAGGGCAAGACGATCAACATCCTGGATGTGTTCAAGCACTTGAGTAAAGCTGTGCCGGTAGATGCGCGAACCATCAATCCGCCGCAATTACAGACTCCCGTGATGAAAGCGTATGACGTGACGGAAGACTTCCCTATTGCATTGCTGCTGGGCGGCGTGGGGCTGTCGTTAGACACTGCGCCTCCTGCATTGCCGGGCACAGCAAAACAGTTCTCTCGTCTATTGAAGTTGGAGCGTGCGCAAAAAAGCGAGTTAGTCAATGCCCTGCTTGCCTGTCCCACAATGCGTGATCGCCATACACGTGATGTGGTAGTTGACAATCTACCGAATAACATCAAAAATAGTATTGTGCGCAATGCGGCAGACAGGGTTGATGTGAACAACATCGTTACCCGATGTGCAGACTTTGCCGGCGGCATGGAAGAACTGGTTGAGGTTGTACGCGACTTTGAAGGGGATTCGTTGCCAATGCAAGGTGTGGATGCGGTTTGGCAACATATCCAGAGCGCTTAGAAATGACTCTTGAGTAAGGGATAGATGATCGACTTCACCCTCAAACGATACTTGGTCCATGCTTTGCTCGCATGCCCAAATGTGCGCAACCGGCATATTCGGGATGCGATAGTAGACGATTTACCTGCCGAAATTCGGGGTATGATTTTTCGACATTCCGCCGACCAAGTGGACACCATCAATATTGTGAGTACATGCCTGAACTATGAGAACGGCCTGGCAACATTGATAGAGATTGTTCAATTCTATGAGGGTGACTCCTTGTCAATGCAAACCCTCAACCAAGTAGTCTTACAAGTCATGGTGGCACTACAAACACCACAGCCCCCGCCTTCTGAACATCACACGCACATTTCTAGCTTGCTGGCCCAGGCGCGCCAGGCAACATCTCCGCCACCGAACACTCCTCAACGTGCTCGAAGAATAGATAGAAGTGAGGTCATTGTCCCGTTTGACCTGGAAGATCTGGAATCCACCTTCAAACGCACCGTAAAGTACGAAGATGCCTTTGCCTTCACAGTCGGCGTGCAGGATGAAACTCTGCTCCAAGAATACATTGTCCCCCGGATTGCGCGGGAATTGCGAGCGAAGCTACACCGCCCACATCGACAACTAGAGGTGCAGTTGTATCAAGGCGACGTAGCCGCCGGCGCCCGTATGGTCGAACGCAAACTTGCTACCCGCTATGCCTGTGGGCGACTCTGTGATTTGTTTGCCGAGAATGCTATTCAGGATATTGTGCTGGTCGTTTGGAATTACGACGTACCCTTGCCCTATATGGAACAATTCGCCACCACTTTTTGGAATGAAGCCTGTACTCAAGTGACGCCCTACCTGCGTGACCATGGTCGGTGTTTTGTTGTCATCTGGGCTAACATAGGCAGCGACCCACTATCTGGTTTTACCGTTTTACCGACGCCGCAAGTGTTTGATCTCAAGGATCTCACGGCCCATTTTCGCAGTCAGCTGATGCAATGTGAGCTTGATACACCTTGCATTGATGCTTACCTGGCTCGCTTACAGAGCCATCATGGGCATGTACGGGGTACATTCCGGGAAATGCTTAATATTATCCGCGAGCTTCAAGGAGGAGTAGGATACAATGAATGACTTAGCCGAAAGACAATATGTGGGTGATGGTCAGCCTCACCACGAACTACTCGATGGTGCGTGGACCGACCCCGAACCTTATCAAGCTACGCCAGAATTGGCTGAAGCCGTCAATGTAGCGCTTTATCTGCGCCGCCCCTTGTTGGTAGAAGGTGATCCCGGCTGCGGCAAAACACGTCTGGCTTACGCAGTGGCTTACGAACTGGGCTACCCACTCAAGGAATGTTACATTCGTTCCACCAGCCGGGCGCAAGATTTGCTCTACACTTACGATGCCGTCCGGCGGTTATATGACATCCAGGAGAAAATCCACAAGCCGCATAGGGATTACATTGGCCTGGGGCCACTGGGCCAAGCCATCGAACTCTCGCAGCGGGGGATTCCCTCGGTGGTCTTGATTGACGAGATTGACAAGGCCGACATTGATTTCCCCAATGACCTGCTGCTGGTGTTGGATCGGCTGTGGTTCAAGGCTGACGAGGTGCCCGACGAAGAAGGCGGATTCCGGGTTGATGCCCATAAAGAAGATCATGCGCGGAAGGATGTATGGCCGTTGGTCATCGTCACCAGCAACCGTGAGAAAGAATTGCCCAAGCCGTTCTTGCGGCGATGTCTCTTTTACTACATCAGCTTTCCCGATCAGAAAACGCTAACCAAGATTGTTACAAGCCATACCCAGCACACAATCACACCGCTGTTTGAAGTGGCCCTACAACGTTTCTGGCAATTGCGAGAACAACAGGCTTTCACCTGGCGCAAAATTCCTAGCACCAGCGAATTGCTGGATTGGATACAACTCTTGGAACGCGACGAGCAAACGGGCAAAGTAACCATTGAAACACTGATCTCTGCCTTGTTCAACCAACTCCCACATCTGGAAGTTCTGGTAAAAACGCAAAGTGACCGGGATGCACTCGATACTATGGCAAAATAGTGAACCGCCGACTCTCGTAGTTCGTAAAAAGCGACGTGAACCTGTGCAGATCAGCATACGATGGAAGTAAAGCATGGTAGAACACCCTCTATGGTTGTATCAAATTTTTGACTATCTGCGCCGCCATGGTGTACCACTTGGCATTTCCGAATATTTGGATGCTGTGGAGACCGTGCGTGATGGCGTGATGTTGGATGATCCAGCGCATCTCAAGCGGCTGTGTCGCTTGCTGTGGGCCAAGTCTCTGGAAGATCAGGAACTGGTGGAAGTCGCTTTCGCGCACTTTGTTGAACCACGTTTGCGACAAGCGTTAACGTCCAAACCATCAACACCATTACCGGAATCCGCTGCATGGGAAAGTGAGGCTAAATCGCTTCCGGTTGATTTATCTTTTTTGCTAAAACCCACAACGCCGCCTTCATTTCAGCTGGAGTTTGACCAGGTGGTTTCCCGAACCATGCCATTGGATATGTGGCCGGTTGAAGTCAATGTGAGCGGGCGACCCTACCAACTCACGCCACGTTACCCCATAGGTATGCGCGAGATGGCTACCGCTTGGCGTCATATGCGTAAATTGCAGCGTTCTGGCCCGCCAGAAGTGCTGGATGTGGAAGCTACCCTTCACGATATTTGCCGTACAGGGATTTTTCTGCGTCCTGCGCTACGTCCTCGGCGGCGCAACCAGGCGCGGCTGGTATTGCTCATAGACCAGGGTGGTTCAATGACGCCTTTTGCGCCATTGGTAGGAGTGCTGGTTAACAGTATCCAACGTGGTGGGCTGTTGGGACGTGTCACTTGTTTTTACTTTCACGATTGCCCAGAAGGATTTCTCTACACACAACCGACCCTGACCGGCGCGCAGTCCCTTGGCGAAATTTTACAAACCCAGGTTGGTGGTGCAGGTGTACTTATCGTGAGTGACGCAGGTGCGGCGCGTGGCTATTACGATGGACAACGCTTACAGATAACGCGAACTTTTCTGAAAATGCTCAGTACTTATACCTATACCTATGTCTGGCTCAATCCACTGCCGTCTTCCCGCTGGGTGGCAACGACAGCAGAGGATATTGTTACAGAGGTTCCTATGTTTCCCCTGAGCCGGGATGGATTGAATGACGCAGTGACTATCCTGCGTGGACATCCCTTTCCTCCGGGAGTATCCAACTATGGCAGAAAAAACACTTGAGTCCATCCTGGCCGGCCCCAGCCTTGTTCGCCAACGCTGGTTGCCCGCCGAGATAGCCGTGCAGGAGGTAGTGGCTTTCGAGCGGCACTTTGGCGCACCACACTTGTGGTTGGCGTGTCATGCTGCCCTGCCTTTGATTCTGACACCGGAACTGGTTAATCTGATTCGTATCAATTTTCTGGGTGGCACCATCGTTCCCTGGATCGCTGAGAGTGATTTTCTCCTTTCTCCACTCTGCCGTCTCATTGATGATGGATTGTTTGAGGTGGAACCCAGTGTGCGTGAGGTGTTACTGATCGAGTTAGAGAGTCAGTTTGGCAATCAGCAATCTCCTATGGTGGCAGACTTTCTATTAGCGTATTTGTATGAAAAGCCTGGGCGTAAACAACGTTCCGATGTAAATAAAGCGCATCAATGGATTGCTCAATCATATTATTATCCCGATAAGGTAATCAACGAGATGATTGAATATTTGGAGAAAGATTTCGTTTCAACATCTACGTATACTCAGGATTTGTCGGGTCAGATTCAAATCCTCACTATGTCGGAAGTTTTGAAGAATACTTCTGTGCCGATCGCATCTTCTGAAAAACTCCGATATCTTTCAAATAGCTCATCTGTGTTGGCACAGATATTGTATGGGAATATAGAGGGGTTGCGGCAGAGTTTTGATGAAGACATCCTGAAACAAGAAGAAAATCACATCAATGATATTTTGATTTCCCCTGTGATTTTGGATCAGTTGAAAGGTTTGTTCACGAAGTATACGGGGACCAGTGAGGTTGCCCCTAGTTTTGACAGATTGGTTGGTCGCGAGCATGAAATTGAAACCTTTACATATGCACTAGCGCAAGTACAAAATCAGGATTCAGACCGTGCAGGCAAAAATCTTTTGGAATGGTACGGTGGCCCCGGCATTGGAAAGAGTGCGTTAGTTCGACTATTACAACGTGAATGTAAAAAGGCAAATGTCCCCTTCACATCCATCAATTTCCTTGACCTCAACGCTTCGTTAGGTACATATCTCGAAGATCCAACTCAATTACTTGAGGTGATTCTTAAAGGATTAGACCCTCAGCCAAATGCTTTAGCAGAACACTTCCAGCATCTTGTTGCGGAATACCGAGCACAATGGTTTCCACAAAATGTTATTCGTACTTACTTCAATTTGTCATCAAGTGATCGTCTCTATCAGACACCCGATTGGTTAAACCAACTTCGCAATATTGTAGTTGCGTTCTTAGGAATATTTCAGGATTTGGGTAAAAATTTGCTAGGTCAGGTGCAGCCTGTCGTTACTATGTTTGACGAGACTGAATTTGTCGATGTCGAGCTAGCCGACTGGATTGAGGAGTGGGTACTCAGCCCCTTGCTTCAGTTCAATCACTGTATAGTCGTTTGGATTTCGCGGCGTCCCTGGCGGTGGAAGCGACCAGAAGTGCGACGGCGACTTCAAAGTAGCGCATTAACTGCTTTCAAAGATAAAGATATCAGGCGCCAAATAGATACGGTTGTTCAAGGGCTTTCAGAAGCATCATATGAAAAGATACATACTATGACCAGAGGTCATCCTTATGCCATCGCTGTTGTAATAGCGGAACTAGGCACATGGAAAGGAGTGATTACGCCCGAAATATTGGCCGATCGACAGGCGGAATTGTATGCCACAATCTTCGACACATTTATCAACAGATACGTGTTGAGGACGTTTGAACTTGATATAGCTATTGCTTGCAAACTATTAGCTATGGTGCGTTTGTTCGACAATATAATGCTTCGTGCAATTTTAGAAGGCGCTCATGACGATATGTTTATTGGAAAGAGTGTGGAATATTACACTGACTTAATGAATGCCTTAAAAAAGACACAACTCTTAGTATGGGATAAAGGATATGCTATAGACCCCGACTTACGATATCTAGTACAACAATACTATTATTTCTGTGAGCGAGAAGTTTATTTATCTGTCAATGCTCTTGCACTTGACGTTTATCGGGATTGGTTGACGAGGCCGGTAGACAATCGTGGAACATTCGTCATAGAAGAACTATATCATTTAGCATGTACGCAACGTGCTGGTCAGGTAGTTGATATTAAAGCCGTTTTTCGAGAACGATTAGTACAATACTCTGAGTGGTATAAACACCCCGAGGCACTTACTAATGCCCTAATGTCTTTACGTGAGCAACTCGAACATGACAAGGAATTATCAGAATATACAACTGGCCTCTCAGAGACAGTGTTGATTCAAATGGTGCAGGAGGTTCTAGATCAAGTATATGAGAATGAGCAATACACAGTTTCTAGCCGGGGTACAATACGCTAGATTTGGAGCAAAATGGACTATTGATATAGCAGTCAAGTTGTCTAGATGTGTTGCACCAAAACTACCTACTGAGTGAGGCCAAAGCTTTATGAAAATTCGCATCATAACTTCGTGTACCGGGGAAAAGCAACACGCCCCCGCTAACCAACTGACGCAAGACGACTTTCGCCTGATTTCCGAGCCGACCAGATTCCAGGCGCGCGAGGACGAACTATCCGCCTACCGCATGCCAGCGGAAACCATGTACACCGGCCAGCAGCACCTCCGCTTGATGGAGGGCGTGCGTGCCTTCCGCGAGCAGTACGGCGCAGAGAGTGTGGACGTGTGGATTCTCTCCGCCGGCTACGGCCTGCTCCCCGGCGACCAGGCCATCGCGCCCTACGAGTGTATCTTCCAGGGGATGAAGGCGACGGAGATTGACGCCTGGGCCGCGCACTTGCACGTCCCCGAAGACGCCCGCCGCTTCTTCGCGCAGCCCG
>JAFGFI010000220.1 GCA_016931185.1 Anaerolineae bacterium | reverse complement strand
TGTTCCAGCAGACGATAGCGGTCGCTCAGATCGCGGTCAGAGAGGTTACACGAGATCGCGTAGAGGATGGCGGCCCCGGCGGGCGCTTCGTCCAGGCCGAAGTCGTGACGGTGCAGCAGATAGTAGGTGGTAAGGTCGTCCAGCCCGGTGATGGCCTCCGCGCCGTCGCCGGAGAGGACGCGGCCCACGACGAAATCCACCACCATACGGCGAACGTGGCCCAGGAACTCAGTCACCGCCATTACCCGGCCCGGCTCATCGGCCTTTTTGACTGCGGGGTACTGGCTGTAAGCTTCCATCGCGGGACCGGTAGCCGCCCAGACGAAGTCCGGGCCACGAATACCGGCGTCCCAGAAATCGCGCAGGCGTTGGGTGATGAGGGCGCGCATCTCGTCCAGCACGCGGTTGTCCCAGCCGGGACGGGTTGTTGCAGGACGCTTACGACAGAAAAGCCAAACAGATGAAGCAAGGGAAGCGCGGTTAAAATTCCTTACGCCGCCGGGCATCTCTGTCATAATTGGCCAGGATGCGGTTACGACAAAACCGGAACGTATGACAGCGGAGACCAAAGTTTCCCAAGCATCAGGTTGTTTATTAGCAAAGACAATGCCCAAACGTCCATCAGATTTCAGAACTCGATAACAAGACTCAAATACACGGAACATCCCCAGTTCGTAGGCAAACTTGGATTTTTCGCTATCACCTTCAAAACGACTGGCGTCATCAATCAATTCACCATCGTTTGCATTGTGATCCCATTTAGGGGAAAGTGGTAAATTAAACACAGCATCAATCTCTGGTGACAGACCGTACAACACACGTCGTAGCCAAATGTGAAAGAAATCCATTAAATCAGAATAGGGGATAGCATCATAGTAGGGAGGGTCAGTCAAAATCAAATCGAATTCCGAATTATGTTTGGCTATCACAGAACTCTGATTGACCAATATTGGTTCGGGCACTTCAGACATAGGTGGAAGAATGTTATCAAGGACACGTACTACATTTGAGATAGCACCGGCATAAAAACGATCAAGGCTGACCAAAGGATTTGCTTCGGAAAAATCCCAAGTTATCGGCAAGGCAAACCGCAAGAATGTCTGCTTGATTTCGCCAGCAACTGGTTCCCATATACAGACTGTGCTCATATAATTCGCAAAGCGATCCATGACAACCGCTAAATAAGCAGTTATCGCTTCAACCCATTCCGCTGGATAGTTCTGGTAGTACATAGCATCGTGGACAGTGCGACTATGCTTAACGAAAGTTCCCAGGGCCAGCATTTGGCGTGGGGTGAACAGGTCGCGCCAATGCATCAGTCCGTACCCCTGTACAGAAAATGCCCGGCCTGCACCACTGCCGCCCCCGGCTGGCGTTGGCTCATCGGGAATCCCAAACGGAATGTCAGCAAAGACCGCATCCAGCGCAGCGGCGGCTTCATCGGCCATGCGGCGTTCTTCATCGGTAGGCAAGCGGTATTCCTTGCCCTTCTCCCCGTTCACTACCACGGCGGTCATGACCGTGCCCAAGCGTCCGGCCTGACCCTCGGTGCGGATATCCTCCATCGTCATAATTGCACCACAGCAGGGGCAGGTCGCACCCGCGCGGCTCATCGTGCCCTCGCCCACACCCTTGCCCACCTTCTCCCCCTTAGCCAACTCGCGGACAGAAAAAACCACGGATTGCACAGATTGCACGGATTTTTCTTCATTTTCTGTGAAATCCGTGTCATCTGTGGTTAGTTCTAACACCACGCGCTTGTTGGCCTTCTTCGCCAACCAGGTCGTCTTGAGGAGCGGGACAGTCGCCCGGCAGTTCTTGCAGGTCACCGTCCGCGCCCAGAGATAGGCCACGGTGGGTTTCCCGTCCACGGTGGGATAGTAGCGTTCAAGGTTGGCGCGGGCGCGTTCCAGGACCCAGTTCCCCCAGGCGCGCACATGCCAGGCCACGTCGGCGTTCACATCGGTGGTTGCGCCCATCCCCGGCAGGCGCATCGAAGCCTCGACGTCGGGGAAGAAATCCCGCAATGCGGCATCCAGGTCCTTCCCGCTGCGCGCGCGCGCCTTCTTGAAGAAATCTTCCATAAATCCACGGTCTTCTAATACGAAATCAGGCAACGGGCGCGTCTTCCCTGCCAGTTTCTGCGGGTACTCTAACGTGCATTTGAGGAGGAACCATGCCACGGGGTTGATATCCACGGCGGTGGCTTCGCAACCCAGGCGCATTGCTTCCAGGGGAATCGCACCGCCACCCGCGAAGGGATCGAGCACGCGCGGGGCGCGCCCACCGTAGGCTGCGCGAATCTGCTCGCGGAACCAGTCCATATCCGGGTCCGACTCGCGGCCCCAGTGGAGGATGCCACCCACCGTTTCTTCCCGGATTTCTTCTTCCACCTCGCCGCTGGCCAGCTTTTTGGTCTTGACCGTGGACTTTACCTGCCCGCCGATGCGTTCCACGAGAGCGCGGCGTTCGTCTTCATCGCCAGGATCGGGGAGCAGCGTAGCGATCAAGGCCGCACGGCAGGCCGCCAACGGGCGTCGCGCCGGCCAGATGTGCAGCGTGGAGATATGCCCGTGCCGCACGTTCTTCTCGTGGACGGAATCCAACGAGGCTTGCTTCAACGGGAAGGCGACTTCGATGAGACGACGATCAGACAAATTGACGCTCCTTTAACAACAGATTACACGGATTTCTCATTGCCATCTAGGACATACGTACTTTATCCCTGAACTCGTATGTCAATGTCCGTCTATGAACCCTGAACAGTAACACTGTCAATATCTGCGCGACTAACGCAGTCCCAGTGCCCCATACTTTATCTCTGAACAATAGGTAAATAGACCAGATTGGTAAACGCGATACCACTGGGCACAACAACGATTTCTCCACTGCCTTCTTGTAAGCGGAGTGGGGCGCTTTGATCTAGTACAAATCTAACACTCGCCTCGGCCAAGCCTGTCTGAATTCTCACAAAGTAGTATCCAACATCAGCCTGGCTGGTATCCAGAATAGCGATAAGCACGCCCAACGCATCGGTTGGCACAGTATCCAGAGTACGTCCATTCACAGTTACTACTGCATTACTCGTGGCATCAAAGCCAGAGCCTGTAACCGTGAAATAGCTACCGGGTTTACCGGCATTGTAGTTGATAGACAAAACTGCCGGTGGAGTTGTGTAACTTAGAATAGTACCATTTTCTCCTACAGCCCAACCGGTTCGGGCATTAAGCATGTGAATATCAGTCAATTGCAGTGAAGCGTTATACTGAGCGGTCCATGTGACACCGCTATCTTTGCTGGCGAAAATACGGCTTATATATCCAGAGCCATCGTAATTGACGATCACCCAACCGTATGTCGAATCGGTAAAATCAACTTTGCTCGAAAACCCTGAGAGGCTTCCCGTCTCCATCCATAGATTTCCGCCATTTGTGGTATGAAATATCGATGTAGCATACGCATTATCACCTAGATAACGGTATCCGGCTGCCCACCCCGAGGTAGCACTCAGGAAATCCACACCTGTGGTGTAATGAAGATCGCCCGTAGACTGGTACACCCAAGTATTGCCCCCATTGACTGTAGCATGTACACCTCCTCCAGGATCGGTACAATGCGCACTTGCCCAACAAGCAAGCCATCCTTGATTGATATCCCAGAAATCGACTACAGATATGGATGCACAAGTATGACCTGTAGCTGGCGGTGTCTGTATATGCCAACTCAGGCCACCACTAGTAGTGTGTAGAATCGTGCTACTTCTACCGGCCACCCAGCCATACAGACCGTTCGCAAAACTTACTGCGGATAAATCGATAGAGGTATTACTTGTCTGACGAATCCAGGTAAGGCCGCCATCATTTGTGTGGAGAATAGTACCGCCATCTCCAACCACCCAACCAACCATAGAATTAACAAAGTGGGCATCTCTAAGGTTTTGCAGGCTACCTGAAGATTGAGGTGACCAAGTTTTGCCGCCGTTGTATGAAACTCGAATTGTACCTTCCTCGCCAACTGCCCAACCCAAGCTAGAATTGACAAAATACACAGCTCTGAGGTTCTTATTTGTGCCACTCGCCTGTGAAGCCCATGAACCACTTACCTGGGTAGCTTGCTCTTGTGTAGACCTGACCTCATTAACAGAGTGCATCGTACTACTGTTTCCATACACTATAGGCCGTGTGGTGGGCATTAGAAGAAGCATAACCATTACGATACAATAGCTGAATGAGGTTCTTTTTCTGATTAACTCCATCTTCGTGTTCCCTTTTATCTGCACGAGTTTAAGTAAAAAGTCATATCATTTGGAGTATGTATGCCGCTACATTTCTGCCGCGTCTACAATTTCCTGCTTATCAATGACCCAGCCCTCTTTTGGAGCGCCTAACTGCTTCATAAACGGATTCTGCACGCGCAATAACACTGGCGTGGGGGTGGCGCACCCGTAGACGGCGTACAACCAGTAAGCATCCTGGGTGCTACACGCGGCCATCCACTCATTCTGACTCAGTTCCACTCTACCATAAACTGTCGCGCGCCCTTTGACCTCAATCTGGCGAATCTCGCCGTCAGGCCGGTAGGAGAGCATATCGAAGCCGGGATGATCGACCAGGCCCACCGCGCGTGCCAGGGGCGGCGTATGGACATCCACCACCCGCGCGCAGGCTGCTTCTTCGTGGGCGATGGCCTCGCGCATTGCTACGAGTTCCGCGCTCATATCGTAGAGCTTCTTGTCTTCGGGATCGCTGGAAGGCAACGCCAGCGCATGGGCCAGGAACGTCACCCGCTCCACAACGATCAATTCCGCTTCCCGGCTCAACGTCGCCAACGCTTGCTCACGCTGCACCTGCAAAGCCTTCTGGCGCGCCTTGATCCGTTCGTACTCCGTTGTGGCGTGGCCATCGCCGGCTCGCATCTGCTCGCGGTAGTAACTGCGTTGCTGCGCCAGTTCAGCCTCCTGGTAATCGTAGCCTTTCTGCAGGAAGGCAATGCTTTCCGGCAGTGTGTGCAACAATTTCTCACGATGCTCAACGGCCAACGGTTCGGCGACGGCGTCACGCGCGTAAGTCAAGGCCTGGTCACACAACGCCCCAGCCTGGGCTACAAAGTGCAGGTGTGGCCCATAGACGCCCGGCCCACTGCGCAGCAAAAGCAGATGTTCCACCGGCGCTTCTGCCAACTGCCCCGTTGCTGTCTGCCGCACGCCGACCAACCGCGCCGTCACCGGTTCGGGGTGGGCCAACGCGGGTAAACCGGCATCGGCCTGGCGCACGACTTCCACCAGAAGCAGATGAAAGAGATAGGCTTCCTGCGTGGTGGGATCAATGAACGTTGCGCCTTGTAAAGCCTGCGCGCCATAGCGTTGGGCAAACAACGCCGCCAGCCGGTCGAACACCGGTTCGCCGGGCCGCACAAAGATGGCCTGGTGTTCAGGTTTGGCTTGTTCCCGGTACAATGTCAGACGTTCGCGACGCTCTGGCGCGTAGGTTTCCAGCACCGGCCAGAGCGCATCCAGCGCCCCGCTACGACGGGGACGCAGCGCGAAGTAACGCGCCCAATCCCCTTCGACGGCGATGTCCAGGCGTGGCACAGCCTGTTCGAGGAAGCCCCGCACGTGGCCGGGCAGCAAGCGCCGGGCCTGTTCCAGACGTTGTTGCGCCTGTTGTTCCGGCAGTTGCGCCCGTAGATTATCCGCCGCGCCGTAGGATGCGCGTTCTTCGGCCTCCAATGCTTCGACTTGGCGGCGGGTCAGCCGCGCTGCGACTGCGTTCGCCGCTGCTTCCGCGCCTTCTGCGGTGAGCGCCTGGGCCATATAGTCCTGAATGGACAGCCCTGCCAGCACGCGCCCCACCACATCGAATACCTTGTCGCGTCCCATCTCGACGCTGATGGCCTTGAGCTTGTCCAGGAGGGTCTGCAACACCTTGCCCTCGCGCGTCTT
>JAFGFI010000219.1 GCA_016931185.1 Anaerolineae bacterium | reverse complement strand
GGGCGGCGTGATCTACGATGCCGTGCGCCAATATCAGCAACCCGGCGGTTGGGCCTGCTACAATCCCATCCAGGGGTTGTTGACCGGGATGGGGGCGGCGGCGCTTGTTGGTAATATTGCATTGTTGGCAATCACCCTCCCCTATTATGCCGGCCTGGGGTTGCAGGGATTCGGTTTGTTATTGGGGAATGTAGGGCTGTGGAATCTGGGTACCAATGCGTTGTTTCTCAGTGGGCTACTCACCTATCTCACGTTCAGTACGGAATTCTATGCTGAAATCGTTGGGTTTCGCGGTTTGGGGCACGATGCCCCTGCTGGGGAAAGTCCATTGATCAAATTGGGTCATGTAGGGACGGCCTATTCACAAAATCCGGGAGAGGTATCTGGATTTCGTCCAAGTTCAGCAGCCGAAGCAGAATATGGTGATGACTTGCTGAATATGCTGGGACGCGGCGATTCTGTGCCTGGGACGATTCACGACGACACTGGTATTTTTAATCGCGCCAATGAATTGGCTAACCAGGGTGTAACGCGCGCTGACGGTACGAACTCCACCGTCTATCGCTGGCGCATTCCGCTCTCCAGATGGGATTATGCCAGTAAATATTGGCAGACCCATTTCGCCGGCACTGGCAAGTATCAACTTCCCCCAGGGACCGCACAAAATCCAGTGCCTATGCCTGCTGGTGTTAACAATTGTGCTACCTGGCCACGTGAGATCGGTTTACCTTTACCCGAAAACACCGGTTGGCTTCAATTTTATATTGAACGGCTTAAGGAATTAGGTGGGGGTGCTGTTTGGCCCTAACGAGAATAGAACATAAAGCATAACGAGGGAGAGCAGCGCAATGAATAAAGTATACAAACTCGGTAGTTCAAATGATCCGGTCATCCGAGATCTGGAGCATCAGGTGTGTCTGTATGCAGGATCATACAGAGGTGCCTGGGGAGGATATCTCCAGGCTGACCCCGATGAATTCGTGCGGCTGTACCATGAAGCCATTGAAAAGTTATACACGCTGGGTTGGGATGGGGAACTTGATTTCGAGTGTCTGTTGCCGAGGGAGTCTATGCCGCGAGCTTACCTGGAGCGCCATCCTGAAATTTTAGACTGGAAGTGGTAGAAGCTGCCTGCCGGGCCCGGTTTGTTCAACGCAAGCCGGGCTCCTAACTCTGGCAAGTGTTGCGTCAGGTATTGGCCGGAGCAAAACAAGGAGTGGTATGCTAAAGTCAACCGTATATGGCGTGATGTTGTATGAGGCCGTGCTGTTGAGCAAAAATGAAGTGACAGAAATCTCCCGGTTCAAAATCAAGAGGGTCTATGGTATACAATTCGATCTGTGGCAGAAGGCAATCGCGCAATTGACGCGCGATGAGGTTGGGGGTGATGATTATGATACGTTGACCTGCTTCTGTAAACTGTATAAAAAACATCCCGAAATCCGCAAGTATTATCCACAGAGTTATCCGCTAGTGACGCAACTCAAGGACAGAGCTTTCCAGGAATTGGAAGCAGGAGTGGGACTCGCCGAGGGGAAAAGAGCTATCATCGTGAGGCTCATGCGCGAGATCATCTCCGATATGCAGGCAGAAATCAACCAGGGACTACTTCGCATTTCAAAGATGCGATTATCCACTTTGCTCCATAATTACCACAATCTGCCGCGTGGTCTTTTACCCTACGGACTTCAGCCCGGCATAGATTACTTTGGTCTCAAGCCGGAAAGGGTTCTCGCCCATGTCCTTTCTACAATGACCATTGCCAACAAGAAGAAATATGCCTGGGCAAGAGAGTTACTCGACAGTTGTCGTGACGATCGGTCTGTCTCATCATAGAATGATCCAGAAAAACCTCTCAGGAATATGGAGAACTGTTTATGAATCCTTACACTTTATTCGTTTGGATACTCGCCCTCCTACTCATACTCATCGGAACTTTCGCGTTGGTTAGCCCCGACAGGGTGCGCAGGAACGACATGTTACAGCGAATGATCGGTTTTCTCTTCTTTAACAAAGACCCCAGAGCAAAAGACCCCATAACGCTTACCAACAAACAAATCCACCTATATGCGGCAACAGCAATTGTTCTTGGCCTCGTAAATATCGCTCTGGCCATTCTTTGGTATGGCAAGTGAATTGCTTGTTATGAGGAGGGTATATACCTCTCCCGCCAACCGCTAAAAGCTGAGTACGTTGGACCTGCCGCAACTGCTGACCGAGTTTACCCTGAGCGAAGCCGAAGGGGCCACCGGCGCGCGCTACCTCTACGGCCTGGAACGGATCGGCGTGCAGCAAGACGGCGCCTGGAGTTACCCCCTCTCCGACGCGCTAGGCTCCGTGCGCCAGTGGACGAACGCCCGCGGCGCCGGCAACGATCCGCAGTCCTACGACCCCTTTGGCGTACCGCTGCCGCAGCCCACTACCCCGGCCTCCCCCTTCGGCTACACCGGCGAGTGGACAGATGCCGCGACGGGCCTACAATATCTGCGCGCGCGCTGGTATGACCCCGCCACGGGCCGCTTCACGCAGGTGGATCCGTTCCCCGGCGTGCTGAGTCTGCCGGGGACGCAGCAGCCGTATAGCTATGGGCTGAATAATCCGCTGATCTACACTGACCCCAGCGGGGAGTTCGTGGGCGCGGCGCTGGCCTCTGGGCTGATTGGGGCCGCGTTTGCCGCAGCCGGTTACGCCTTCTCCCATCCCGGCCAGGGCCTGGAATGTTACCTGCAAGACGGCGACTTCTGGCGCGCGGTGGGGCAGGGCGCGGCCAGCGGGCTGATCAGCGGCTTTCTGCTGGGCTACTTCGCCCCGCTGCCGCTGCTGGCGACCGGCCTTGGCTCCGCATTTTGCGCAACTAAATCACGCCCAACCGCATGACATTCATCCCACTTTCCTACGTCATAAGTCACAATCACCTTTTTTGCCTTTTTCTTACAGCCAAATCTAACCGTTTTCCACCG
>JAFGFI010000218.1 GCA_016931185.1 Anaerolineae bacterium | reverse complement strand
TACCGCAGAGTCGCAGAGGACGCGGAGAAAATTTAAAATGATGTGTAATAAAATCTATGGTTGCGCTCCAAAAGATTAATTTTATTAGGTTTTGGTTTAAAATCTCTGCGACCTCTGTGTCTCTGCGGTGAGATCTCCAGTTTTTTCAGTGAACTCAACTATAAATGCAAAGGAACACTAGGAGGAAAGTGATGATTCGCGAAGCAATTAGTCAATTATTAGAGGGGAAGTCTTTGTCTTTGGTACAGGCCGAGAGCGTCATGGATCAAGTCATGAGGGGAGAAGCGACGCCCGCGCAAATTGCCGGGTTCCTGGTCGCCTTGCGCGTTAAGGGGGAAACGGTAGAGGAGATCACGGGGTGCGCCCGCGCGATGCGGCACGCCGCCGTCAAAGTTACACCGCAGCAGGATGGCCTGATTGATACTTGCGGCACCGGTGGCGACCGGGCGGGCACATTCAACATTTCCACGACCACGGCTTTTGTGGCGGCAGGCGCGGGTTTGCGCGTCGCCAAACACGGCAACCGCAGCGTCAGCAGCAAATCGGGCAGCGCGGATGTGCTGTCGGCCCTGGGCGTCAATCTCGATCTGACGCCGGAACAGGTCGCCGCGTGCATTGACGAGGTGGGTATCGGTTTTCTCTTCGCGCCAAAACTGCACCCTGCGATGAAGTACGCCATCGGCCCGCGCCGCGAGTTGGGTGTGCGTACTGTGTTCAACATCCTGGGGCCACTCACCAATCCGGCGGGTGCCAAAGCGCAATTGCTCGGTGTCTATGATGGATCGCTCACCGGGGTAATGGCGAATGTCCTCAAATCACTGGGGGCACGTGCAGCTTACGTCGTCCACGGGCACGGCGGGTTGGACGAATTGACCACCACCGGCCTGAACCGTGTCAGTCGCTTTGGCGTCGGCGGAACCAACGGGCAGGTCATCACAGAGACCCTCGATCCACGCGACCTGGGTTTCAACGTTGCAGCACCGGAGACGTTATTAGGGGGTGAACCGGAGGAGAACGCGGCGATTACCCGTGCCATCCTGGCAGGCGAAGACCGGGGACCGAAGCGTGACGTGGTACTGCTCAACGCCGCCGCCGCCCTGCTCGTGGGGGGGATCGCCACGGATCTGCAGGAGGGTGTCGCTAAAGCCACAGAGAGCATTGACAGTAGCGCGGCATTGGGGATATTAGAGAAGCTGGTTACATATAGTCAAGGGGTCAGTTGAAACACACCTTTTCAATTTAAACCTTGCTTTCTTATACTGTACGAGTACAATAAAAATACAAATGAACGTCATATACTGAAGCACGACAAAATTAGCTATAGTGTTGGATAAAGTAATTCAGACCACCACGAATAAAAATGATGAGGACAAATCTATCGATGGTGTTTTTAGAGAAAGTAATCAGGAGTGAAGAGTTAGGAATTAGAAGTGAGGAGTTAAGAGCAAGAAGCAGGTTATAAACTTAATTCCTAACGCCTCACTCTTAACGCTTCAATATCAGGAGCAAATCATTGATGACATCGTTACCACACAAAAAGTTACGTGTTTTTTCGGGCATCCAGCCTTCGGGCGCGTTTACCTTGGGCAATTATTTGGGCGCGATCCGGCAATGGGTCGCGGGATTGGATGAGAAGGAAAATTTCTTCTGTATTGTAGACCTGCACACGATCACGGTGCCGCAGGAGCCGCAAGATTTATTACGCCGGACCCGTGAGATGGCGGCGATCCTCATTGCCTGCGGCCTTGACCCTCAAAAATGCACCCTTTTTATCCAGAGCCATGTCCGGGCGCACGCCGAGGGGTGCTGGATTCTGAACTGTGTCACGCCCGTCGGCTGGTTAGAGCGGATGACGCAGTACAAGCTCAAATCGCAGCAACAGGAAAGCATCAGCACAGGTCTGCTCGATTATCCGGTACTCCAGGCTGCCGACATTTTACTCTACGACACAAACGAAGTTCCGGTCGGAGAGGATCAGAAACAACATGTTGAGTTAGCACGGGACATCGCGCAGCGATTTAATAACCTCTATGGAGAGACGTTTGTGATCCCGGAACCGATTATCCCTAAACTCGGCGCGCGTGTCAAAGCCCTGGACGATCCGGCGACCAAGATGAGCAAGAGCAAGGCCTACATCCGGGGGCACGCCATCCGCCTGGCCGATGGCCCCGACGAGATTCGTTATGCTATCAAACGCGCCGTCACCGACCCGGGACGGGAAATTGTATTCAGCGACGCCCCGGAAAAAGCCGGGGTGAATAATCTTCTGGAAATTTACGAACTGCTCACCGGGTACACCCGCGAGGCCATTGAGGCCCACTTTGCAGGCAAGGGCTACGGGCATCTCAAGCAAGAAGTGGCCGGCGTGGTGATCGAGGCCCTGCGTCCCATTCGCGAGCGTTATCTTTCTTTCATCGCCGATCCTGTCGAACTGGATCGGCTGCTGGCTGTAGGGGCGGAACGCGCGCGGGCCGTTGCCGATCCTAAAATTCAAGAGATCAAGCGTAAAGTCGGCTTCATCGTATAAGGACTAATACATGACACAAGACACTATCCTGGACAGGATTATCGCTCACAAATGTGAAGAGGTCGCCCGGCAAAAGCAGTTTAAACCGCAGGCTGAAGTAGAGCGTGAAGTATTACACTCCCCCCCTCTCCGTGATTTCGTAGAAGCGCTGCGCACACCCGACGTGAGTTTGATTGCAGAGGTGAAAAAGGCTTCCCCTAGCAAGGGAGTGCTGTGCCCGGATTTTGATCCGGTAGCGCTGGCTCGCACTTACGAGGCCAACGGCGCGGCAGCACTCAGCGTCCTCACGGATACACACTTTTTCCAGGGCAGTCTTGACGATTTACGCGCTATCCGTGAGACTATGGCACTGCCCGTGCTGCGCAAGGATTTCATCATAGACCTGTACCAGGTTTACGAGTCCCGTGCTGCCGGGGCCGACGCGATCTTGCTCATTGTCGCCGCGATGGATGATTCGACGCTGCACAACCTCTATGCCCTGGCCCGGCACCTGGGAATGGCTGTGTTAGTTGAAGTTCACAACCTCATAGAATTGCGCCGTGGATTGGGGTTACATCCCCGCATCATCGGCATCAACAACCGGGATTTGCAGACGTTCAATGTCACGCTGGATATGACCGCCGAATTACGCCCGCGCGTTCCCCGGCGGGTTACGGTCGTCGCCGAGAGCGGCATCCACACTGCGGCAGACGTGGCACGGCTGGCGTCGCTGAACGTCCACGCGATGCTGGTGGGAGAAGCGTTGGTGACGGCGAGAGATGTGGGCGGCAAAGTTAAAGAGTTGGTGGGCGTAATTCGTAATTCGTAATTCGCAATTCGCAATTCGTAATTCGCAATTCCTTATGGTCTACGTAAAAGTCTGTGGGATTACCAACGTTGAGGATGCGCGCTGCGCTGCCGGGGCAGGAGCAGATTTTTTGGGTTTTATTTTTTATCCTAAAAGTCCGCGCTATATTGCGCCGGAACAGGCTGGAGAAATTACAAGAGCGATTCGCGCTGAGTTGGGTGAAGCAGCCCCCCGTTTTGTTGGGGTATTTGTAGACGAACCGGTGGATATCGTTCGTGCCGTCATCAAAACGGCAGGATTAGACTTAGCACAACTCCATGGGACAGAACCTCTAGAAACCGTTGCTGCCCTCGCCCCGCACAGCTTCAAAGCCATCCGTCCCCAGACCTTAGCAGAGGCTCAACAGGCCTACACCGACTACCTGATGTCCTCACTTTCCATGCCACATCTCACATCTCGCATCCCGTATCCCTCCTTTCCCCACCTTCTCGTAGACGCCTACCATCCCCAACAAAAGGGGGGCACGGGACAGGTAGCCAACCTTGAGATTGCGCGCTGGCTGGCAGAACGCTGCCGCTTGTTATTAGCAGGGGGATTGACACCGGATAACGTTGCCGGCGCGATAGCACAGGTGCAGCCGTGGGGCGTGGATGTTTCCAGTGGAGTGGAAGTGATAAAGGGAAAAAAGGATCACAGCAAAATAGCAGCTTTTATCAAAGCTGCGAAAGCGTACGAGCAGAATACGAAACGCCATAACCCCTCATAACATAACTTCGAGGATCATAATGAACAATCCAAAACTAACTATTTCCAACGGCCCCTACTACGGTCAATATGGAGGGGCCTTCGTTCCCGAAATTCTCGTGCCGGCGGTGCGCGAATTGAAAGCAGCTTATGAAGCCGCTATCGCCGACCCGTCCTTTGTGCATGAATTTGACCACTTGCTGCGCGAGTACGCCGGACGCCCCACGCCTTTAACGTTTGCCGGGCGGCTTACGGAGGCGTTAGGTGGGGCGCGCGTCTATCTCAAACGCGAGGACCTGGCGCACACGGGCGCGCACAAGATCAACAACGCGCTCGGCCAGGCACTGCTGGCGAAGCGGATGGGCAAACAGCGCATTGTGGCCGAAACCGGGGCCGGGCAGCACGGGGTGGCGACGGCCACCGTCTGCGCGCTCCTGGGGCTGGAATGTGTGGTCTATATGGGGACGGTAGATATTGAGCGGCAGAAGCTCAATGTCTTTCGGATGAAATTGCTAGGCGCGGAGGTGCGCGGTGTGGATGCGGGCAGTCGCACACTCAAGGACGCCATCAACGAGGCCATCCGCGACTGGGTCACCCACGTGCGCGACACCCATTACTTGCTCGGTTCCGCGCTGGGACCACATCCCTACCCTCGCATCGTGCGCGACTTTCAATCCGTCATTGGCAAAGAAGCGCGCCGGCAAATCCTCGCTGCCGAGGGGCGATTGCCTGACGCGCTGGTGGCCTGCGTCGGGGGTGGGTCCAACGCCATCGGGCTGTTCCATCCGTTTTTGCAAGATGAGAACGTGGCCCTCATCGGCGTGGAGGCAGGAGGCGAGGAACTGGATAATGGCCGGCACGCAGCGCGTTTTGCCGATCCCGCGCTGGGCCGGATTGGGGTGTTGCACGGCACGCAGACCTACGTCTTGCAGGATGCAGACGGGCAGATCGCGCTCACGCACAGCATCTCGGCGGGCATGGACTACGCTGCGGTTGGCCCCGAACACGCCTGGATGCGCGATCTGGGACGTGCTGAGTATACTTACGCCGCCGACGATGAGGCCCTGGCAGCGTTGCAACAGCTTAGCGAACTTGAGGGTATCATCCCCGCGCTGGAGAGCGCGCACGCCGTGGCAGAAGCGATCAAGCGCGCGCCAACAATGACGCGGGAATCGGTGATGATCGTCAATGTCAGCGGGCGCGGGGATAAGGACATGCACACCGTGGCGATGGCGCTGGGAGTGGAAGTGTAAAAACGTCATGCATGATACGCGATCTGTCAAATCTTCGCCTATCGCGCATCACGTATCATCTAAAACGGACGGTACGATATGAGCAGAATCACAAAAAAGTTTAAAACATTGGCACAAACTCAGCGTAAGGCCCTGATGCCCTATATCACAATGGGGTATCCGGCATTGGAGAGCGCGCTGGACATTGTGCCCGCGATTGCGGGGGCGGGAGCGGATTTGGTAGAGTTGGGGGTGCCGTTCAGCGATCCGTTGGCAGATGGCGCGACAATCCAGGCTGCTTCACAAGTGGCATTGGAGAATGGGATGTCGCTGGCGCTGTGCCTGGAACAGGCCGCCGGCTTGCGGGCTAAGGGCGTGACCATCCCCTTTGTGTTGATGGGATACTACAATCCTATTGTGCAGTTTGGCATTGCGCGTTTTGCGCAAGTCGCCGCCGAGTCGGGGATTGACGGCATTATCGTGCCCGACCTGCCGCCGGAAGAATCAGAGTCGCTGTACAATGCCATACAATCGCAGGGATTAGATTTTATTTTCCTGCTTGCGCCCACATCCGATGATGCGCGCGTGCAAACCGTCGTAGAGAAATCCAGCGGGTTTGTCTACCTCGTGTCACTCGTCGGTGTAACAGGCGCGCGCACCACCTTACCCTCCGATCTGGCGGACTTCGTGGCGCGGGTGCGCGCAGCTACGGATAAACCCCTGGCGGTAGGTTTTGGGATCAGCACCCCGGAGCAAGCCGCGCAGGTAGCTCAAATTGCAGATGGCGTTATTGTCGGCAGCGCGCTGATTAAGGCAATTGGGGAGGCCGAAAACCCCGTAGAAACGGCACGGAGCTTCGTGGCCGCGTTAAAATAGACGCGGCCATTCTGTTACGTATAAATGAGTTCACTGAAAAAACTGGAGATCTCACCGCAGAGACACAGAGGTCGCAGAGATTTTAAACCAAAACTTAATAAAATTAATCTTTTGGAGC
>JAFGFI010000217.1 GCA_016931185.1 Anaerolineae bacterium | reverse complement strand
GTTAATGTACAAGAATCCTGCGCGATTAGTGGCACTTGTGAGCATTAAGCCTGCCCCTATCGCGATTAGTGGCACTCAACATCTAACCTCTATCCCTCATAGTATATTGATAGTAGATTCTTGTCAATACAGCACTTGTCTAGCGTTTGGTGTGGGCGTCAAATTTTCACAACGCCTGTGGGCGAAACCGCGCATACGCGGTAGCCGAGGTTTCCATACCTCGTCTTGGAGGCGACGACGGGCAACGCGCTATGGAAAGCGCGGCTACTTCGGAATGTGAAGGTTTAACGCCACCCGCTACGGTTGACTTACCTGCCCTTTACAGGTAAAATGCACACACTAACGGTTGGCGTTCACCAGCAGTTAGATGAAAATTGAATCCGTAATTCGCAATTCGTAATTCGCTATTCGCAATTCGCAATTCGCTATTTTCAAGGGGGTACAGATGACAACAAAAAAACTCACCAGCGCGGAGATCCGGCAGACTTTCCTGGATTATTTTTCCGAACATGCGCACACGGTCATACCGAGTGCCAGTCTTGTGCCCCAGGATGATCCCACGCTATTGTTTACCAACGCCGGGATGAATCAATTTAAGGATGTCTTCTTGGGAACAGGAACGCGCCCCTACACCCGGGCCACCGATACCCAACGCTGTATGCGCGTGGCGGGTAAACATAACGATCTCGAAGACGTGGGCCGGGATGGGACCCACCACACATTCTTCGAGATGCTCGGTAACTGGTCCTTCGGGGACTATTACAAAAAAGAAGTCATTACCTGGGGATGGTATTTGCTCACCGAGGTCTTTGGATTGGATAAGTCGCGCCTCTGGGTAACGGTCTTTAAAGATGACAAGGGCGACCTGGGCCTGGATGAAGAAGCGGCCACATACTGGCGTACCGCCACCGACATTGCCCCCGACCACATTACGTTCTTTGGACGCAAAGATAACTTCTGGGAAATGGGGGAGACGGGACCATGCGGCCCGTGCAGCGAGATTCACTATGACCGGGGACCGGAGAGCTGTGATAAACAGGGGTTACCCGGGCACGTCTGCAAAGTCAACGGTGATTGCACCCGCTATACCGAAATCTGGAATCTGGTCTTTATCCAATACAATCGCCAGGCAAATGGAATGTTGGAACCCCTGCCGGCCAAACACGTGGACACGGGTCTGGGATTCGAGCGATTGGTCGCCCTCCTACAGGGACACAGTTCCAATTATCGCACCGATCTATTCTGGCCTATCATTGAACACGTTCAATCCATGACGGGGCAAACGGACGCCGAGCGCGAAGCCAATATCATCGCCTATCGCGTCATCGCCGACCACATCCGCGCCGTGACCTTCCTCATCGGGGATGGGGTGCTGCCGGCAAACAAAGGCCGGGGCTACGTCTTGCGCATGATCCTGCGCCGGGCAGTGCGTTTTGGGCGTAAACTGGGCTTCACCACGCCCTTTATGCACGAATTGGCCGGCCTCGTCATCAAGATGATGGGGGATGTTTTCCCCGAACTCCCCACCCGCACCGATTTTATCAAGGCCACGATTCTGAATGAGGAGAAACGCTTCCTGCGCACACTGGATCAGGGATTGGCGCGCCTGGATGAAGTGATGGCGGCATTAAAGGAAAAGCAAACCACTTTCATTCCCGGCGAAGACGTTTTCTTCCTCCACGACACATTGGGATTGCCGCCCGAAGTTACGCGCGACGTAGCGGAGGAAAACGGCTTTACGATAGACAAGGCCGGCTATGACAAAATCCGTGAGGCCCACAGCAGCGACGAAGGGAGCGAGGAGATGGAAGTAGACCCCCACGACCTGCTCTACCCGATCCTCCAGGATTGGATGCGGGCACAGGATTGTAAATCGTTGGGCTACGATCCCTATTATAGCCTTAGTGTAAAGACGTGTGTCTCCGGGATGATCCGCAATGACAGCATAGACTCCAGCGCGGTAGTTGGGGATACCGTGGAATTGGTCCTCAAGCACACCTGCTTCTATGTCGAATCCGGCGGGCAGGTCTCCGATACCGGGCGCATTTTGGGGCCGGGATGGGAAGTGGTGGTCGAAGACACCCGCCGTCCTATTGAAGGGTTGGTCATTCACATCGGGCGCGTTATACAGGGCGCGCCTGCTGTAGGCGATCCTGTAACTGCCGAGGTTGACGCATCCCGTCGTTGGGACATTATGCGCAATCACACCGCCACCCACCTGCTGCACCGCGCGTTGCGCGAGGTGTTGGGCAGCCACGTGGCACAGGCCGGCTCGCTGGTCGCGCCGGAACGGCTGCGTTTCGACTACAACCACGATGAGCCGATGACGGCGGAACAGCGCGATCGGATTGAGCGCATCGTCACCCAGGCCATCCTGGCAAACTACGCGGTCACATCCCGCGAAGAAGCCTATCGCGATGCCCTCCAACAGGGCGTGATCGCGCTCTTCGGTGAAAAATACGGCGAGGTGGTGCGCGTGCTGCGCGTGGGAGGGGCAGATGCCCCCTTCAGCCAGGAGTTATGCGGCGGCACGCACGTCAATTGGACGGGTGATATTGGGCCATTCGTCATTCTCTCCGAAGGCGGCATCGGCGCGGGCATCCGGCGCATTGAGGCGACTACCGGGCGCGGTGCGCTACAGGCGCACCACGGCACGCGCGCGCGGTTGGAGCAAGCGGGCGCGCTGCTCAACACCCAACCGGATAACGTGCCGCAGCGGATTGAACGGCTGCAAGAGGAGCTGCGCGCGGCCCACAAGGAGATTGAACAGCTCAAGCGCAAGATGGCCCGTATGGATTTTCAATCCCTGCTGGACAATGTCGTGGACATCGCCGGCGTCCCTGTGTTGGCGGCCCAGGTGGATGCTCCCGACGTTAACACGCTGCGCGAGATGGCAGATTGGTTCCGCGATAAAATGCAGGGCGGCGTGATCGTGTTAGGCGCAGTCATTGACGGAAAGCCTATGCTCATCGCGGCAACGACCCAGGCTCTGGCGAAAGAACGGGGCATTCACGCCGGCAACCTCATCCGCGACCTGGCAAAGATGGTGGGCGGCGGCGGCGGCGGACGGCCCGATATGGCCCAGGCCGGTGGACGCGACGCGGCGAAGCTGCCGGAGGCATTAGGGGAAGCGACGGCGTTGATTTCAAAAATGATCAACACGTGAAACGTGATGCGTAAAACGTCACCCTTTTATGGCGAGAATAATAAAAGCTTACAAATGCCCGGTTATATTGACCGGGCATTTAATATAGCCGCGCAATCCGGCCTAATTAATTTTCGGCGAAACTGTTTTCAAACCGCAACGAAAACGCAACTGTATTGGGATTTGACTTGTACTATGGACACCCTTATACTTGAGAATAATGAAGTGACCTTTTGAAGGGGTTTTTTCGTCTTTGGATTGTGTCTAAAAACGAAAAAATATCCTTATGATGTGTTTTGGCCGCTCTATTGACTGATTTATACCAGATACTAATCATAAAGGGACTGATATATGCAAACTGAATCGCAACACTTTGCTTTTGAATTGACTGTCCAAAACAACGATTTTCTAACCGAGTGGCAGCGTTGCAATATGGTGGCGAACTATGTTGCCGATTATACCGCCTACCAATTCGCCCAACGTGAGCGTGCGGAAAACCTGATTTCGACCATCACCAATGAATTATTAGAAACCGTCGTGCGCGTAGCCCCAGGCGAAGGGGATCTGTTGCTGCGCTGTGTCCAGATGGAGACCGGGCTACTGCTTGAGACATATCACCAGGTACGCGCGGCCATGATTGCCCCTTTCCGCGATTTTATAGCCACTCTTAACCACGCCGATCTTGACGATCTGTATTTGACATGGCTTACCACCGAAACGCAGCCCGCGATGGCCTTTAATCAATTGGGCCTGATTATGCTCGTGCATGATTTTGGGGCACGTGTGGAGATATATTGGGACGATCCCCAGGGTCACATACATATTCAGGTTTTTATACCTAATGATGAATTTTCTAAGGAAGAATGTTTCCCGGAAGGACGCTTATGAACTTCACCAGACATACATATACACTTAGCTATGATCCTCTCGATCAACAGGTTGACTTTGAAGGTATTCTGCGGCTCGCGGATGAGAAAGAGAGTACTGACGTATTCACTTACCTGGCTCAAATTCATGACCAGGTTGAGGGCACGCTCCGCCTTAATTTCCGCCGCCTGCGCTACATCAATGCGCGGGGGATAAAAATGCTGTCGCGTTTTATCGCGTATGCCCGGCAGCGCGATACCCTCTCCATCAAAATCATTGCATCGGGCGTCCTGGCATGGAGTGAACGGATGTTGCCCAATCTGCGCGAGGTCTGGGACAAAGTAGAATTCTCCATCTACGACCACAATTTCTACAAGAGCCAGAACATTGTCGAGGATCTTGACTTTATCCCCCTCCTGCGCAACCAGACGCGCATCCTTTGGCCCCTGGAAAAGGATGTTTTGGTACGGCACGGGTTGGCGCGGGGGATGAAGGTGGCCGACATCTGCTGCGGGTGTGGCGATGTGCCGCTGCTGATCTGCCGGGAATTCCAGCCGGGCTTTATGCTAGGGATTGACCATTCGGAGGGAGCGGTTGAATATGCGCGCAATCTCCAGGCCGACTTCAACGTGCGCAATGCCGAATTCCAGCGGGGGGACGCAACCGCGCTGATGGTGGATGATAACAGCTTTGACTTTGTGCTGTGTCGCCTGAGTCTGCAAATCTTCTCCCATCCGGAGCTAATCCTTAAAGAACTTATCCGTATTACGAAGCCCGGCGGGCGGGTGTATACACTGTGTGAGGACTACGATCTCATCGTGGGCAATCCTGAGGGAAGTGCGATCCGCGAGACTTACCAACGGGCAGCAGTTTATGGGGATGACATGGGGATGGATTTGCGCAACGGCAAGAAACTCTACAGTATGCTGGCGGAGGCCCGGTTGGAAGCGATCCGCACCGATCATATCGTGGTGGATACCAGCAATACCGACCGCGAGGCGTTCGCCCGCGTCATCGAGAGTTGGCGCACTTTTTCTGTGTACACCATCGGCAATAGCCTTGAACTAAGTCAGGAGGATCAGGATAGTCTGTTAGCCGGTTATAACGCCCATTTGCGGACAATCCACAGCCCTTACGGGTATACCAACTGGACGATGGTCGCTTGCTCCGGACGTAAACCGATCTGAACCGGCAGTTTAAGGAAGTCACCATGAAGATCTCACATACGCTGCGTACTTTTTTCAAGTCGCTGTTGCACCCCCAGAGCTTTCAACGAAAGCTCATTTTGTTTAATCTCGCCGTTGTAGTCTTTACCACAATTGTATTATTTCTCTTCTTGATGAACAATTTTCAGACGATTACCGAATTTTCCCTGGCGCAGAACACCACCAGTATGGAACAGACGGTAGAGGACTACCTGACCAAGTACGCGCAGGAAAAAGCCACATCGACCTGGCTCCAGCTCAAAGCAGCCCAGGACAACCTGGCCATCCTGGGTAAAACTGCGCAGAAGATTGTGGATAACTACGACGAGATCCGCGCCAATCCGGCGATCTTTGAACTATCCTTGTTCCAGACTCCTCTACAAGAGGAACGAGGCGCGCTGAGTAGTGGAACCGGTGCCGAATTTGACGCCCTCATCCCCCCCCCGATTACAACAGACCCCCGCGCCCGGGAACTACTGGAAGCCTCCGCGCTCTTGAACCTGAACCTCGATGCCATCTACCAGGCCAATATCAACAATGCCTTCGTCTACTTCGTCGGCAATCCCGATACCCCTGTGACACGCGCATATCCCAACATCCACTTGGTAGAAGTCCTGCAGGATGGCCTCAATTTGCTCTTCTGGAAGGATTACTTTGCTCCCAATGTAACAGGCTGGGTACAGTGGTATACGGATCCCGATCTACAGGCGCGTGTCCCCGATCCCATCACCGTTGAAGCCCCCTACGCCGATGCCGCCGGTCAGGGCATGATGGTCACCATGTTTTACCCGCTGTGGGATAAGGAACAAAACACTTTCGCCGGGGCGGTGTGCGCGGATGTGACCCTGGACAAAATCATTGAAAATGTCCTATCCATCCAGGTCGCGCGCACCGGTTTCGCCTTTCTGATGAACGGGAAAGGCGAGATTATCGCCATGCCGGAGACAGGCTACAAACTCTTTGAAGTCAATTTGGTTGAGACGAAGCAGGGGGGGCTGTCGTACTATACCGGCGCGCTCACCGGTTCCACCAATCCGGCCATCCAGGAGATGGCAACCACCTTGTTAGCGCAGCCCGAAGGTGTGTTGAAACTAGACTTAGGTCAGGACGCGCAATCGCAGATCAATAAGCACCTGGTGGCGTATGCCGGTCTGCCGTCACTCTCAGACAATACTTACCAAGAGGATCGGTGGCGGATTGTGATTGTCGTACCCGAAGTCGAAATCTTTGAGGCGCTGAACACCACCCACGCCGCCATCACGGCAAAAAGTATGAACATCAGCATGGTTTCGTTGGTGCTGGTTGTGCTATTCCTGGCAGGGGTCGCGTTTGTTTCTGTCCGTGTTTCTAACAACGTGACCCGCGACCTGCGCGCGCTGGCCCAGGCGGCAGAGCAAATTTCGGCAAAGAATTACGCAGTTGAGATAAAACTCAAAAGCCAGGATGAGATCGGCCAACTGGGACACGTCTTTGAAACAATGGCGCGTGAAATTCGCGACTACACGGTGAACCTGGAGGCCAAAGTTGCCGAACGCACCGCCGACCTCAAACGCGCCAACGATGACATTGTGCGCCTGAATGAGCAACTGCGGGGCGAGAATCTGCGATTGGGCGCGGAACTGGATGTGGCGCGCCAGCTCCAATTGATGGTACTGCCGCCGGACAAGGAAATCAAGGCGATTCACGATCTCGACATCGCGTGTTTTATGCGTCCGGCGGATGAAGTGGGAGGCGATTACTACGACGTACTGCAAGTCGGCGATTCGGTCTACCTGGGAATTGGCGATGTAACCGGGCACGGGCTACCCGCCGGGGTCATCATGCTGATGGCGCAAACTTCTTTCTTGACCCTCTCACAGAGTGGCGAGCAGGATATGCAGCGTATCTTATCCGTCCTGAACCAGGTCCTGTACAAGAATATCGTGCGTATTCGTGAGGATAAGAACATGACCCTGGCCGTCCTCCAATACCACAACCATGGATTCAACATTGTGGGCCAGCATGAATCGGTACTCATCTGCCGGCGCGATGGCCGTATCGAGCTGATTGACACGCTGGATTTAGGCTTCCCCGTGGGACTCGAAGAGGATATTGAAAGCTTCATCGCCGCCAGACATATCCACCTGGAATCTGATGATGTGATGGTTCTCTACACCGACGGCGTCACCGAGGCCGAGAACGAGCGACATATCATGTTTGGCATGGAGGGATTGATAGCGTGTCTACGGCGATACTATCAGATGGATGCCCAGGAGATCGTGTCCCACATTGTGACCGACGTGTACGCCTTCATCGGCGAATCCCGTATCTATGACGATATATCCTTGCTTGTCATCAAACAAAAATAGGGGGATAATGTAACCATGAATTCAGATGACCGCATCTGCGATGACCGCATCTGCGATCAAGTCTTCGGTTTTTGGGAAGACATGTCCGCGATCCCGGCGTTGGGACAACATCAGATGAAGTTGGATGCCGCGCAGCTTGCCGCACACTGGCGGCGCTGTAGTCTAAGTTCTGATTTCTGGGCGCGGTATACCGCGCTCTTTGTGCCCGGCATCGTGCCGCCGGGGACACTTCCGCGCGATGCGATGGAAGGCGTTCTCTCATATCTGCTCAATGAACTTTTTGAGAATTGCGCTAAATTCAGCGGGGGGCCGGTAGGTGATGTAGTTTATCAATCCTGGCTTCTGGAGGATCGGATAGTTTTCCAGATAACGAATCATATCATACCGGAAGGTCAGGCGCCCTTTATTGATTTAATTGTTGAACTATTGGAAAACGACCCTGATGAATTGTATTTCCGGCGATTGGAGGCGAATGCTGAAGATGAACTAAGGGGATCGGGATTGGGGTATTTGACGTTGATCAAAGATTATGACATTCGTTTTGGTTTTCAATTCAAGCCCGGCTCGCCCGAAAGTATCGCCGTGTCGGTACAAGCCCACGTGAGTAGAGAGGAAACGTTATAAACCGGCCTGTCCCGGAAGCACGTGGTGGGTAACTTCCCGAAAGATATGACAATCGCACAGCTTGGGAACTTCAGACTTTGGACTATTTACGCAAGGAGGACTAAAATCTATGACCGTGCAAGAGATAAATGGGGAAGGGTACACCGTTGAATACAATGATGGTACCCACGCGGTACAATTAATGGGTACCATTCGTTTACAAACTACCGATGAATACGCCCCCCTCACTCAATTGTTACAAAAGGCGCATGACGATACCGGGGCAGCGGATACACTGCGTCTGGATTTCCGTCAGCTCCAATTCTTAAACAGTTCGGGGATCAATATGATCAGCAAGTTTGTCATTGCTGCCCGCAAACAGAACAAGATCAACCTGGTTATTCTGGGAAATCAAGAAATTTATTGGCAAAAGAAGTCCTTGTCTAACCTGCAAAAACTTTGGCCCAAAATCCAAATTGATATTCAATAGGCGCGTCGAGACGGAGCGGCAGTAGAAGCGAAGCGGCGATAGGAGGGAAGCGGCGGATATGAGCGAATCCCGGACAAAGCGAACCGGCACGGCCGAGTTGAAGGCGCGTATCGCGGAGTTGGAGGGCGATTTGCGCGATCTTCAACTTTTGTATGAGACGACCATGGAACACGGTACCGTCCTGGAAAATGAATTGCTGATGCAAAATCAGAATATGGAGATTCTCCAGAATAAGATGCGAAAATATCTGTCCCCCCAACTCTATCAAGCCCTGCTGGGCGGTGTCGCGGATGCCGATACAAAGTCGCACACACGCACCAAGCTAACCATCTATTTTTCAGACGTTGTAGGGTTCTCAGATCTGACCGACGCCGTGGAGCCGGAATTACTATCAGACGTTCTAAATACGTATTTGACCCGTATGTCCGAGGTCGCGCTCAAGTACGGGGGCACTATAGACAAATTTGTCGGCGATGCCGTGATGGTTTTCTTTGGCGCGCCGGAGTTCTTTGACGATGTGACACACGCGCGGCGCTGTGTGAAAATGGCGGTGGAGATGCGCGAGTCGCTCTACACGCTTCGAGAAAGATGGAGGGCCAAGGGTATTCCACGTAATTTGCAGGTGCGCGCCGGTATTAACACCGGCATCTGTACCGTTGGCAATTTCGGCAGTGAACGACGGATGGACTACACGATTATTGGAGGGCAAGTCAACCTGGCATCGCGGCTGCAGGCCGCCGCGCCCCCCGATACGATCTACATTTCCAGCGCGACGTATGCGTTGGTGGAGGATATTGTCGAAGCGCAGTATATCGGCCCGACTCAGGTCAAGGGAATTCACGCGCCGGTAGAGATATGGGAATTGATCGGTTTGCGCGAGGACACCTCTGTTGCCTCCCCCTACTTGGCTACACAAGCGGATCATTTGCACCTCAAGGAACTGGATGTGGAACTGAGCCGGTTATCCGATCAGGATCGCATCCATATCCAAAAGGCCCTGGCCCGCGCCCTGGTACATCTCACCCCTCGCCCCCATCCCTAACCGGCTACGGTGAAAGCCCATACCCAAAAATGTCAGCCCCTACCGTCTACCGTCTACCGTCTACCGTCTACCGTTTACCGTCTACTTTATTATGAGGTCAAATAAATGTCACCCTCAGAGCAGCATATCCGTGTCCTGGTTATAGACGACAGTCAAGAAATCCTCAACTTTGTCGTCCAGTATGTGTTGCTCCCTAACGGGTATACCCCTCTGATTGCTCATGATGGGGCCGAGGGATTGAGCAAGGCCCTGACCGAAGTTCCCGACTTGATTATCACCGATTATGAAATGCCAAAGATGACGGGCGAAGAAGTATTGGCGGCGTTAAAGGAAAACGGTGTGAAAATCCCCACCATCCTGATGACCTCTCACGGATCGGAACAGATTGCCATCAATGTCTTCCGCCTGGGCGTGCGCGACTATATCATCAAACCCTTCGCCATCGAAGAACTGCTCGACGCGATGGAACAAGCCCTCGCTGAGGTACGGTTAAGGCGTGAAAAGGCAACCCTCACCCAAAGGCTTATCCATATCAACCAGGAGTTAAAACAGCGCTTATCCGAGTTAAACACCCTCTATCGCGTGGGCAAATCCGTCACCGCGCTGATGCCGCTAAATATGTTACTAGAACGCATTGCCGACGCCGCGATCTATCTCACCCAGGCCGATGAGTGCATCATTTTCCTCAATGACCCTAAGACCGGGCGGCTGCGCGAACAGATCAATAAGCAAACAACCTCGCAGGGTATTCAATTGGGAGATGCCCACATCGGAAAACGCGCCGAAGATCTGTTGTTCCAGAGCAGCGTGCCGGGGACCACTTTGCATATCCCCATCCAGGTCGGCGGAAAGCAAGTGGGTATCTTGGGTGTGAACAATCGCACTTCGCTCCGCCCCTTCAGCCCTCACGCCAAACAAATACTCCTGACATTGGTGGATTACGCGGCTATTGGCATCGAAAATATTCGCCTGTTGCGCCAGGCCGAACAGGTCAAAGAACAGGAAAAGCAACAGGTAAAGACGATGTTCGAACGCTACGTAGCGCCCTCCGTCGTCAACAAACTCCTTAATCAGGATGATCAAGTCACGTTAGGCGGCAAGCAGCAAATGGTCAGTGTCCTCTTTGCCGACATCCGGGGATTTACACAATTCAGCACGCGACTGCCCCCGGAGATACTGGTAGAAGTCCTGAACCGCCATATTACGGTCGTCGCCGAAGCCCTCCTGACCGAGGAAGGAACCCTGGACAAATTTATGGGGGACGCGGTCATGGCATTCTTTAATGCACCATTACCCCAACCCGATCATGCTCTGCGGGCAGTACGGGCCGCGCTCGCGGTTCATAAAGCCATCGCTGAATTACACCAAAATATCCCGGAAGAATTTCGCCTGCACTTTGGCATTGCCGTCAGCACCGGGAGGGTGGTTGTGGGCAACATCGGCTCCCCGCAGTTGATGAACTTCACCATCATCGGTGAAACCGTGAACGTGTGCCAGCGACTCCAGGCGCGCGCGAAAGGCGGGCAACTCTTCATTTGCGAACATACCGCCAACCTTGTTCAGCAGGCCGTGCTACTACGCCCTATGGGAACCCTGGAACTGAAAGGGCTGCCGGGGCAGCACGTGTTTGAGGTATTAGGAATAAAGTAGACGGTAGACAGTAGACAGGTGTCCACGTCTCCCGTCACCAGGGCTATCGCATTAGTGGGTTAATTTTGGCGTTGAGAGATGCTCGGTTGAACCACATCCCACACAGCTTCAGGATGTTTGGCCGCCACTTGCAGTAGAATTCGCGCAGCTCCCCGCGGAGTACGGCGTCCTTGTTCCCAATTTTGTAGAGTCTTAATACTAACCCCGAGCAAAGTTGCGAATTCACTTTGCGAGAGTTGATAGTGTTCGCGAATGTGCTTTACATCCGGGGCCTCGATGACAAACTCGCGTGAGGGTTCTTTTTCGCCCCGCAGAATGGCCCCACCTTCGCGTACACTTTCTAACAATTCAGTAAAAAATTCTTCACTCATAGATATTCTTCCTCAATGATTTGTTTAAGTTGCTTTAACTGTGCCGGCGATAAATCATCTTGAACGTTTTTGGGATAGATGAACAACATCAAGAGACGCTGTTGTGTGACCACCCAGTAATAAATCACGCGTACTCCACCACGTTTGCCGCGCCCGCGCAACCCCCAACGCGCCTTGCGTAACCCACCGCTTCCAGGGATGATAGCGCCCATATTGGGATAGGTGACTAATGCTATTTGCAGGTGGCGGTATTCCTCATCAGAAAGTAAGTTTTGTACTTGCCGGGTAAAGATTGAGGTTTCAACTATCTCCATTTCATTTAGCCCTCGATGATGACTTCAAGTATACAAATTATACGCCATTGGGGGATATTTGTCAATATCCTTATTAGGGCTATCACATTAGAAACAGGGAGAGCGAAATCAGGTAGAATAGGAGCAAAAACAGGAGTCTACCGTCTCCCGTACCGCTGCAAAACCTCATACATCACCTGGGTTCCCCATTCCACAGCAGCAACCGGCACGCGCTCATTGGCCGCGTGGATGGTATCCACCAGGCCATCCGGCACCTGCAATGGCATGAAGCCATACATTTGGATACCCAACCTGGAGAAATGGCGGGCATCGGTCACACCCGAGAGCATATAGGGCAGCGGGATGCCTTCTGGGTCGGCTTTTTGCAACACACCGGCCAATAATTGGTAGAGTTTCATATCCGGTTCGGCGGGACCGGGTTCATAAGACGTCACCGCCAACTCCACACCATTTTCCAAGAGCGCGCGCAGCTCGCGCAACATATCCTCGGGGCCAAAACCGGGCAGCAGCCGCCCGTCCAGATGCAGCGTGATCATCCCCGGTATCACGTTAATTTTTGTCCCCCCCTGCACGATGGTGGGGCTGACGGTGTTATGGAACATCGGAGCCAGCAGACGGGACTTGTTTCCCAACGCATCCAGGATCCGGTCGGTGAACACGGGATTGAGCAATTGCCCCAATACCAGATTTTGCGGGAAAGCCAATGTATCCTTGAGCGTCTCAAACATCTGGCGGGTGGTCTTCATAATGTGGACCGGCAGTCGCTTGCGATCCAGCGTGTGCAGCACCTCGGCCAATTTCGCCATCGCGCCCCCGCGCAGGGGCATTGAACCATGCCCGGCAGGCCCGCGCAGCGTCACCTGCATCGAACAAATTTGTTTTTCGGTGACGGAGATAGGATAACATTTCTGGCCCACCATCCGCACCGAGAGGCCGCCCCCTTCCCCAATCGCGTCGCGGATGCCCTCAAACTGCTCAGGATGTTGTTCGACCAGATAGCTCGCGCCGTATTCTGCGCCGGCCTCTTCATCGGCGACGACGGTCAACACAATGTCCCCGGGCAGTTGCGGCGCGCCGGCTTTATCAGCCTCGGCTTTCGCGCGCAACAGTGCCGCGACCATCATCGCCACACTGCCCTTATCATCCAACGTGCCCCGCCCCCACAACGTGCCATCCACAATCTCGGCGGCAAAGGGTGGGTGTTCCCAGTCCTGATCCTCTGTCGTCACCACATCCACGTGACCTTCCAACATCAACGGGGGCGCGTCCCCACGTCCCGGCAGCCGCGCGATCAGATTAGGCCGGTCGTCGTTGCGCCCCAAGAGCCGCGGTTCAATGCCGGCCTGGCGCAATAGATGGGCAATATATTGCACACACGCCGCCTCATTGCCGGGCGGGTTCGTTGTATCATAACGCACCAGGTTTTGTAAAATCTCGACAGGTCGTTCGTAAATAGATTGCATTATTTCCTCCACTGAAAATAGCGAATAGCGAATAGCGAATAACGAATTACGGATTCTATTTTCATTCTACTGCCGGTGAACGCACCGCGTTAGTGGGTAATTCCCTTGAAAATAGGCCGCTAAAGCGGCAGTCTAAAGGAGGGTATTTTTGCGGGCGGTACCCCGCCCGCAAAAATACCCCTTTACTCCTCGGCCTTTAGGCCGTAACTTTTCATCTAACCAACGGCCCTACTTCCCGCAAGACGCGCTGGAACGCGCGAAGCAACGGCCCTTGCTGTTCATAGCCTTGCTCTCCTAATTCACTGAGTCCCAGGTAAAGCGTCTGGCGGCAGCGGCGAATCAAGCCCAATACCAGCCGGTGTAGGGCTACCTGCCGGGCCTCAAATTCCTCTTTATCCGTCCAGGGTTGGCCTTTGGGCCAGCGGCGACTGAGGACGTGGGGATGGGTCAACGGCTGGTAGAGTCGCTCCCACCACCCCTGCCCGCCCACGTTGAGCCAGAACTGCACGTCTACGGGGCGATTGCTCAACAGGAAGGTGTAGGCCGGCGCGAGTAACACGGCCTCGTCATCCTGACCCTGCCAGTGTTGAATATACTGCGCGGCAATCACGCCCTTTTCCACCATCTCCAGGTATTCCTGCCCCAATGCCTTATCCTGGCCTGAATCCCGCGCGATCCGGAGATCGCGCACAATCCACCGGAATTTTTGCACCGACTCCACCAACGTAGCAACGACGCGCGCCGCGTCGAAGTCCTCGTGAAATCCGTACCCGGGTTGGGACAAAAGCTCGCCGAACAGCCGCGCCAGAAAGTGATCTAACGCCCTGGAAGGATGTTGCATATAGCTGACGAGCCACATACGCAGGGCTTCGTAGCGGCCACCAAAAATGAACGTGATGCGCTGTTGTATATCGGCATTGACGCCGTCAAAGGATAGCAATTCAAATGCGCCGCCCTTGACGCGATACAGGATATCGGCCAGTAACTGCGCGCGCACCAGGTCTAACTCGTCAATGGTCTGCATCAGCGCGTAGGCGACATCATAGCGCGTGGGCACAAACCCCCACTGGGGATGCGCCAGCGCCGCCAG
>JAFGFI010000216.1 GCA_016931185.1 Anaerolineae bacterium | reverse complement strand
GAGCAGTGTCGTCTTGCCGGAGCCGGCGGAGGCTGAGATGAGGGTCAACTTGTGGCCCAGGCGCAACCCTTCGTCCAGCCGTCTGGTCAGCCGCGGGCGCTTCACCAGGTTGGAGTGTGGCGACGGGATGTAGAGTTTGGTGGTCAGAATGGGTACGTCCATTGCACCTCAATCTTACCACGTTTTGCTTTAACGATCAAAGACTCGGTCGCGCGTTTCCTCTAACTGCCTGACGGATACCAACACAACTCCCAGATCATGAAGCCAGTTCAGCAAACCGAGTAACGCCGATTGGTCTGGGATAGGCCACGTGAGAACTGTTTCGCCGCTGGTGTCATAAATCACCGTTAAGTTCTCAAATTGCCGGAACCGGTGTAGGGCCAGGTGTCCCTGGATTACAATCTCGTAAAACGATTTCATTCATAGTACGCAATGGCCGCTGGTTTTCTGTAGACACCTTTCCGATACGTGTGCCTGCGATAGCCGAGCATGAGCGCGCCATAGATGGTGTAACCCTTGGGGACGTTGAGGCATTTCGCCAATACCTTGGGAGCGGATTGGGCGTACCCGTTGATGCATGTCCCCAGCCCTAACGTCTCTGCATACAACATCAGATAGTGCTGTGCGCCCAGGGCATGATCCCTGCCGGCCAGATCCTGGGTGACGCCGGTGAAGAAGATTAGACAGGGAGCATTGTGAAAGATAGAATCCCCACCCTTATCCATGTGACGCAGGGCGATTTCAAAATCAGCCTGCAAATGGCGCATGTATTGCTGCGTTTCGGCAGACAGAAACAGAGCCGCGGGTTTGCCGGCGGCGAGTTTCACCATCTTGAGCACCGACCGGATGTGTTTGGTCAACGCCACGCGCAGTTCGGCGATCTTGTCTGCGTTGGTAACGACGATGAACGTGCGCTCCTGGCAGTTGATCGCCGTAGGCGCCATCCGGGCGACGGCGATCAAGTTCTCGATCACGGACTTTTCGACTGGGCGGTCTTTGAATTCGCGACAGCTTCTTTTCGTCAGCAGAAACGCTTCCATATCCGAGGGCGATATGGCAGGCGGTTGCACAGGCGTGTATTCATTACCAACCATGCCCGGAATGGAGAGTGCATTTTGCGGGCAGATGGCCACACAGTGCCCGCAGACGTGACAATAGGCAGTGTGGTTGATCGTGGGGCGGTCGTTGCCATTACGGATGATGACGTCCAAGCCGCACACTTCAGCGCACAGGCCGCAGGCGATGCATTTTTCTGTGTCCAGAATAGGTTTGTTCATGCCGCGTTTCTCCTCATAGCAAATATCACCGCTTGATCGTCCTCAAAATCAACGATCCATTCCGGCTTTGAGTGGATGGCCTTGACCAATTCACCATCATCGCGCCGATTTAGCACGATGAACTGGACTTGCTCTTTCTCAAACAGTCGCAGCCAATGGTCAATTGTGTTACCGGCAGTTTGTACGTTGTGCATTTTTACCTGTTCCTCCACTAAACTGAATAAACGTTGTATCTTCTCAGAAATCTGGAGGTAGGGGTTTGGGGGCGGGTGCAGTCTGCCCCCAAACCCCCACTTTTCCTCTTTTTATTGAGATGATACTAAACGTTGCCAGTATAGCGTCCAGGTAGAGGATATGTCATCCTCAAGTTGGGGATTGAGGTAGGGGATTTTTAACAGAAGAACCCAGAAAAGTTCCCTTACGGGATTCCACACTAGTGAAAATAAAGTTTTCACCACGGAGACACGGAGAACACAGAGGTTCTTAAAATTCTCCCCGTGTCCTCTGTGTCTCTGTGGTTATTTTTTTTTGAGGAATCCCAGTGCTTTGGCCCGCTCGACGGCCTCGTAGCGGCTGTGGGTATTGAGCTTCTCGTAGATGTGCTTGATGTGCGAGCGGACGGTGCTCGCCGCGACGATGAGCCGCTCGGCAATTTCAGGGGCAGAGAGGTCGGTAGCCAGCAGGTGCAGCACTTCGAGTTCGCGTTCGCTCAAGGGGTCAATGAGGCCGGGGGTGTCGGAGTGTGGGGGGATGGGAGTGTGGGGATGTGGGAGTATTTCTCCCATCCTCTCATACTCCCACACACTGAACGCTGCAAGCAGTTTATCTACGAACCTGGGCGCTATATGCTTTGCTTCTACAAGGAGCTCTGCCACCACCGGGTCTTCGTCCAAGAAAGCGCGAACATAATCCTCCGGCATGGCCAGGCGCAGAGCCTGCCCCAGATAGTCCAGGGCGCCTGATTTGTGGCCGAGTTGCCGTTCTGCCAGGGATTGGAGAATGTGAATGGTGATCAGGTCGCGTTGCCGGCCGTCGCGCCTGGCCGAGCGTTCCAGGTTGGCGAGAATAGCCTGGGCTTCTTGAGGATGGTTCTGCGCCAGAAGAAGATGCGCATACGCCTGGTATTCATACCGATGTATCGAGTCCGCCGATTCGGCAACCGACAGGTTCGCACTCGCTGCCCAGTGTTCAGCAGCGAGCAAATTGCCCCGCCTCATTTCAAGCACGGTTTCAAGGGCCAGCGTTTCATCGCGCCATGCATATTTGACAGACCGGGAAGCCAGACGGTGGGCTTCCCGGATGGTGCTCAGAGCTGTTTCGCTTTCCCCCATTGCGAATTCGAGCTGTGCCAGCCCTTCCATAGCATAGAGAACGACCGGCACGGTGGCCGATTGTTGTCCTAACTCCAGCCCTCGTTGTAAATAGAGACGGGCCTGGGGCAGGTTATTGGCTTCGTATTCCAGAATCCCATACTCAACATAAACAAGCCCGGCCTGGGGAAATGGTCTGCCCCGTGTATCCACGTACTGTTCAATGGCGTTATGGCAGACTGCAAGCGCTTGATGGCGCTGGCCCTGTGAATTAAGCGATATAGCCAAGTGGCCCGCAGCGACAATGGTGGACAGTTGCTCACCGGATTGTTTGCCCAGGTCAAGTGTCTCCTGGAATGTCTCAATTGCCCCGGCTACGTCGCCGATCTTGTCCTGCGCATCGCCGAGCATGAACAGGGTGATGCCACGAGAAAAGGGATCGGCGGTGCCGATCAGATCGAGTGCTTTTCTGGCCAGTCGCACGACTTCGGGAGGCTCGGCCATATTGCACTGAAGACTCAACAACTGGCCACGATCAAGCGGGTTGGAATCCTCGCGCAGGCAGGCTTCCACCGACCGGACGTATGAGCTTGCCTCTTCGATGCGCCCGGTCACAAACAAGGCCCACGCCTTGTGAGAAGCAAGCTCGCCGTTGGCGCGCACGATCTCATCCGGCAGCGCATCCAACCAGCCGAGTACCGTGGCAATCATACATTTGGACAATGCCCAATCGCCCACCTGAGCGATGAGGCGCGCAGATTCGCCGACATCGCCCGAAGCCAGCGCGTGTTCCACGGCCTGGGGTAGCAGGCGGTTTTCTTCATGCCAACGCGCAGCTTTCAGGTGCAAAGTCGCCCGGTGCTGCGGCGCTAACTCGGTGCGCAAAAAGTCGGCAAAGAGACGATGATAGCAGTACCATTCGCCGTGCTGATCCAGCGGGGTGAGGAACAGATTGGCCTGTTGCAACTGCCTGAGAAGGGCCGCACTGTTCTCCTTGCCGGTCACAGCCTGACAGAGCGAGGTTGTCAACTGATCCAGGATTGAAGTCTGGCACAAAAAGTCTCGGAGTTCATCCGGTTGCTGGGCCAGCACTTCTGCGGCCAGATAGTCAATCACGTGGCGATTGCTGCCGCTAAAGGCATCAATAAAACCAGCAACATCTTCTCTGCCCCGCAGCGAGAGGGCGGCGAGTTGCAATCCGGCGATCCACCCCTCGGTGCGTGCTTCAAGCGCGGTGACCTTGTTTGCATCGAGCGTCAAGCCCAACGCCCGCTTGAGGAACGCTGCCGCTTCTTCTATCGTGAAGCGCAAGTCGTCTGCGCGAATCTCGGTCATCTGGCCGCGCACGCGCAGGCGGGGCAGTGACAGGGGTGGATCGGTGCGCGTCACCAGGCATAGATGCATTTGTGGAGGTTGGTAGTTGATGAGGAATTCAATCGCGTCGTGGATGAGCGCGGTGTGGATCAGGTGGTAATCATCCAGCACGAATACAAAAGGGGGGAAATCGGCGATATCGCGAATAAGCAGCGTGAGCAACGATGCGACCGGCGGCAACTGCGGCGCGCCCAGCAGGGTTTGAGCCGCCTGGCCCGCGTTCTCGTCAAGTAGTTGTAGGGCAGCAATGAGATAGACAAAGAAGCGCGCCGGGTCGTTGTCGGCCTCGTCCAGGGAAAGCCAGGCCACTTGATTATGGATTGTAGATTGTGGATGTTGGAACGCTGCAATCCAACTGCTGACTAGTGTCGTCTTGCCGAAACCGGGCGGAGCGGAGATGAGGGTTAGTTTGCGTCCCAGGCACAGTCCCTCATCCAATCTCTCGACCAGGCGGGGACGTGGCACCAGCCCTGCCCTGAGGGCAGCCACAGGGTCAAGGTATGGCGTCGGTGTGTGGAATTTAGTGGCCAAGAGTGGCATCGTCATAATATTAGCATCTTACCACGTTTTCCTCATACTCTCAAGCCCTACGATTGCTCTGCTACTTTTCCCCAGAAAAGCGAGGTCGGGCTACCAATCCAGTATCTTGCGCAGCGCCCGCACCTGCGCTCGGCTCAGTTCGATCTCCGCGCCGGTGGTCAGCCGTAATTTGTGACTACCCTTGAACCAGGGGATGATCTCCTTTACCCGGTCGAGGTTAACGATGGTAGAGCGGTGGGTGCGGAAAAAGCGG
>JAFGFI010000215.1 GCA_016931185.1 Anaerolineae bacterium | reverse complement strand
TTTTCGCTGCCGCGCTGCGCGGCAGCGAAAATACCTCTTAAAAAAATAAATAGCCCTTAGGCCGTAATTGCAACATCAATATCGACAGACTAAATAGTAACACCTTATAAATGCACACTTATTTTACTTTCAGCGTCTCCACATACTCCTTACTTTCTTTCAGTCCCCACCCTGTGGCTTCTCGCACAAGTTTGATCGCTTCAATGTGGTGATGATGGGATAGCAAATCTTGCACCTTAGCCATAACAGCAGGTGTTAAACCCGTCAGCGCAGAACGCTGTGGTGGGGTGGCGTATCCATCGACTATTAACGATTCTACGTAATCCTTACTTTCCTTCAAGCCCCAATGTGTCGCTTCCCTGACTATCTTGATAGCCTCGATCTTCTGTCCTTGCGCCGACAGGCGTTCAACTTTAGGGATAATATCGGGCGGAACTTCACGTAACATTGATTCAACAGGTACGGAAGGGATTGACGGGGGAAGATATTCATCCAATGAAGTATTGCGGCGTTGTACATAAAAAAAGATCAGGATTCCAACTCCTAATAAACAAACAGCAACTATACTGAGTATTATCAGATAGTTTGCCAATTCTTCCACTGTGTACCTCGCTTTCTCTCAAATTCGCAGTTTAACCAGATCGCCATCTTCAAGCACATGGTCGCGCCCCACCGTCAATCCATCGCGCGCCCACTGTCTCAAACGCGGGCCATTTTAAGCTGTTTGAGAAAACTTTGGTGTATTTTCCCCGCGAACTCCCCTGGCGTACTTCCCCATTTTAATATGTAGGGTACGTCCAAATCAGGTTTTTGTCCTGGTGGTTTGGTCTCTATTTTACAATAAAATTGATATAGTAAAAAAACCATCCCCAAGTTAATCTCGGGGATGGTTGATCGTAACAGTTCACTTCACGACCTAATCTCGCTTTAGCGTATCCAGCACTTCCCCTTCCGGGCTAACCAGCTCAACACGAATGGGCATCTGGCCCATTGCGTGGGTGGAGCAGGAGAGGCACGGGTCGTGCGCGCGGATCGCGGCTTCAACACGGTTGAGCATCCCCTCGGTGAGCTTGGTACCGTCCACGTAACGCTTGGCGACCATGTTGACGGAGTGATTCATGGCCCAGGCATTCCCCGCTGTAGCGACGATCATGTTCACTTTGGTGATCACACCCATGTCGTTCGTCCAGTAGTGGTGGAACAATGTGCCGCGCGGGGCTTCTAAGACCCCCACACCCTCACCCGTGATTTCTCCCTGGGGATTCACCACGTCCATCCCCAGGATATCGGGATCATCCATCAATTCGCGCACGCGTTCCAGTGCGTAGACCGTCTCAATCAAACGCGCGTAATGGAAGTACAGTGTGCCCTCCACAGGCTTGCCCCCATTGAGGGATTTCCAGATCTGCATCTCACTCTGTGCCATCGGCGTGCTAATATGGCTGGCAGCGTTCAGGCGACCCAACGGTCCCACGCGATAGATACCGTTTTCATAGCCACGTTTCTTGTAGAAAGGGGCTTTGAGATAGGTGTAAGGGTTCACGTGTTCCCCGATATAGTTTAGATAGTCACTGGGATTAAACTCTTCAAGTGGCGACCCATCTGCATCCACCATCCGCACCGTGCCGTCGTAGAGTTCCAATGCACCGTCTTCCTGCACCAGGCCCATATAAGCCGAGGGGAATGTGGCGAATTCCTCCATCATCTGGTGATTGTCTTGCATCCATCCCTTGATAAACGCAATCCCCACCATTGTGGTTGCGATATGATCATCCAACTCGCGCAAAGTCCAATCGCGCATTTCGGGCAACATCGGCTTTGTTACCCCACCGGGGATGCCAAAGATCGGGTGAACGCGCCGCTCGCCCAACCTACGAATAATCTCCTGCCCAAACGCGCGTAGCTTGACAGCTTTAATCGCCAGATCCGCATTGGCTTGCACAATGCCCCCCACGTGGCGAATCTTCGGATCGGCGTCGAAGCCAAGAATAAAATCCGGCCCGGCTAATTCAAAGAAGTGCATCCCGTGAGATTGGATTATCTGCCCCATGTGCATTAACTCGCGGAGCTTGTGCGCCGTGGGCGTTGGCATCGTACTTGCGATCACATCACAGGCTTTGGCCGAGGCCAGGTGATGGCTGACAGGGCAAATACCGCAGGTACGAGGTGTAATCTGGGGCATTTCGTAGAACATCCGCCCCTCACTAAACTTCTCAAATCCCCGGAACTGTTCAACGTGAAAGAAAGAATCCTTGACCTTCCCATTGTCATCCAGGTAAATCGTAATCTTGGCGTGTCCCTCAATTCGGGTCACAGGCGAAATTGTAATTTTTTCTGCCATCGTCTTTACCTCATCCATCCATACCGTACTTCAACACTTTACCTTCCAATTTTGGCATACGTCCCTCTAAAAGTTCCGACAATACAAACCAGATCGCATCGGCAGAAGGAGGGCAGCCGGGCAGATAAATGTCCACCGGCACAACGTCCCCTACGCCTGTAACTTTATCGGTCAACGGGGTGAGATCCTCATGGTGTGGAATTTCCCCATCCACGGTACTTTCGGTCTCGATATAACCCCGGCGCAGCACCTCTTGGGTATCGAAGAAGTTACGCATCGTGCAGATGCCCCCGGTTACCGCGCAATCGCCCATTGCTATAAGAATCTTACAGCGCTCGCGCATCAATCTGGCTTCGGCTGCTTCTTCCTCATTGCCAATACCGCCGGTGAGAATGCCTACTGTCACACCCTCTTTAGGGGGATGTTTCATATCTGTAATTGGAGTTGAGCTTAGCTCAACGTACTTGAGAAGTTCTACAATACGCTCATCAATATCCAAAAACGACATATGGCAGCCAGCGCATGACTCCAGCCATTGTGACGCCACAGTAATTTTATCCATAATTCACTCCTTCTCCGTGATACGTGAAGCGTGAAACGTAAACAATCACATTTCACGTTTCAAGTTTCACGCATTATAACATTTCTGCCAATACACTTAGTACTTCTGCATCATCCCGAACCCCATCCGGCATCGTTAATACGACATTCAACGGGAGTGTCTGACCCTCCACGTTAGTAATATGGCCGGTGCGCTCGTACCAGAGAGGGGTAGGAAGGACTACGTCAGCTTGCTCTACCAGGGGAGAGCGGTAACTGGCTTGCACGATTTTGAAACTGCTATTGAGCTTGGTCGCTAAGCCTTCAGCCTCAGCCTGTTCACCTAGCAAGAAGTAGTGAACGCCCGCCGCCTCAATCTCCATCGGCCTGAGGCCCGCCGCTGTTGCCCCCTGACTATTGCGCGCAGGATCGAGTGCCAATGTTTTCACCCTATCGCCCAAGGCCGTCAGTCCGGCAATTGCTTCCGGCTTCAACCCCACACTGTAAATCAAGATTGGCTTTTCGGCTTTGGCAGCGGCCTCTACTACCGTTGCGGCCTCAGCATAATTCACTACCACATCCGCACGCGCGTTAAATTCAGTGGCGCTGTCCCCAACCACAGCCAGGGGAACGTGTTTGTCCAACATCCGCTTAATAAAATAGCCCACTACCTTCTGATACGTGAGAGGGTCCGCGCCAGCTACAATGATATAATCTGCATTCAAGATGTCCTGTAATGTGCCTAGCTTTCCAAAACTTAACGTTGGCGCAGATGGTTCCAAGCGTCCTGCTTTAGCACCGACTTTCCTCATCAGACTGGCGAAGGCTACCAAAGCCTCATTGGTGGTCGCAGCAGCGGCCAACCCTGACACATCTCCAGCCTTGAGTCGTGCTGCGACCAGGGCCAGTGCATCATCCCAACTGCTCTCCACGAGCTTATCATCCTTGCGCACCAAGGGCTTCGTGACCCGCTTGCGCGTATCATACAGTGGCTTAAAGCGTCCATCCACACATAGCAATCCGTTGCTAGGAGCAGCATCCCATACCCCATCCACACGCAACAAACGGTTGTAACGGGTGACTACATCCAGCTTACATCCCACTCCGCACTGCATACACGTGGTCTGTGTGTGGGTTACATCCTTTTCGCGTCCACCATACGCACTGCGCACGTCAATTAATGCGCCTGTTGGACAGACCTGGAGGCATGTGCCGCACTCCACACAACTTGATTCCCCAAAGGGGACATTCAGATCGGCCATCACCATCGTCTCAGAACCACGTCCGCGAAGATTGAGGGTGTGATTGGCCGCGATATCACTACAGGCGCGCACGCAGCGCGTGCAGAGAATACAGCGGTTGTGATCCATAATAAAGTACTTACGGGAAGCATCTACTTCTAACTTCTCGTAAGGACGGGGGTAGGTAAAGTGATCCAACCCGTACCGGTAAGCTGCATCCTGCAATTCGCAATTGCCGCTCATCTGGCAGTACATACAATAGTGGTTGCGTTCAGAGAAGAGCAGTTCTAGCACGAACTTGCGCACCTTCACGGCAGCATCTGTTTCTGTCTCCACTTCCATCCCTTCGGCCACCGGGCAGGTACATGCTGTTTGCAGGCCCCGCATGCCTTTAATTTCTACCAGACACATACGACACGCGCCCCAGCTTTCAAGGGCAGGATGATAGCATAATACCGGAATATCAATACCGGCGGCTAAGGCCGCTTCCAAAACCGTCTGGCTGCTTTCAGCCACAACATCTTGTCCGTTAATTTTTAAATGCACTTCGCTCATGAGTGCTTTTCCTCCTTAAATATAGTAGCCGGTAGACAGTAGTCGGTAGACGGTAGGTGGTAGACAAGCAAAAAACCCTCTGTCTACTATCTACATGTCTGCCGTTTACCATCTATAATTATAACGCATTATGCAACACTGACATGTTTTGCTAACTGTGGCACACCCCAGCAGGACAATGTCCTTGCACGTGAGCTTCAACTTCTTCGCGGAAATACTGCAATGCGGTTAGAATGGGTACCGGCGCCGCTTGCCCTAGACCACAGAACGAAGCAGAACGCACATACGTAGCAGCTTCCTCCAGTCGTTCTAAATCTGCCGGTTTGGCCATTCCCTTTCGCAATCGATCCAGTGATTCTAACATTTGCGCCGTCCCTACACGGCAAGGAGTACATTTGCCACATGATTCGGCCTTGAAAAAGCGAATCAACACATAAGCCAAATCTACAATACACGTGTCTTCGGCGCAAATCAGGAGCGCCCCACTGCCTAACCCCGCGCCCTTTTCCGCCATAGAGGCAAAATCCATTGGAACATCTAACAATTCAGGGGGGATAATCGTACCGGATGCACCGCCGGTCTGCGCGCACTTAAATGTTTTGCCGTTACGCATCCCGCCACCGTAGATTTCAATCACTTCTCGCAGGGTGATTCCCATGGGGACTTCAATTAATCCCGTGATATTGACATCACCGAGCATTGTATACACCTTGGTGCCCGGACTGCGCTCCGTCCCCATAGAACGGAACCAATCGGCGCCATTTAAGATAATGGGGGGAATGTTCGCCAAAGTCTCTACATTGTTCACTACGGTGGGTTGATCACGAAACCCTCGCACAGTAGGATAAGGGGGACGGATACGCGGCACGCCGCGCTTACCCTCTAGACTTTCCAACAGAGCTGTCTCTTCACCACAAACATAAGCCCCTGCACCGGCGTGAATATGAATGTGGAACGAGAAGCCGCTATCCATAATGTTATCTCCGAGCAATCCCATTTCTATAGCCTGCTGGATCGCCAATTCCAGTCGCTCTTTTGCTATTGCGTACTCGCCACGAATATAAATCCATCCCTGATGGGCGCCCACTGCATAACCAGCGAGAGCCATTCCTTCCAGTACTGCGTGGGGATCTCCTTCCAAAACTAGGCGATCTTTGAAAGTTCCGGGCTCGGATTCATCCGCGTTACACACAATGTATTTTTCACCTGGCTGGCTGACTACGAAGGACCACTTCAAGCCGGTGGGGAAGCCCGCGCCACCCCGTCCCTGTAATTTGGAATCTTTAACCGTCTGTAAAACTTCACCCGGTTGCATCTCCAATAGAGCCTTTCCCAGGGCAAAGTAACCATCGTGGGCAATGTATTCATCAGGATCTGTGGGATCAATGACCCCTGCGCGTTGCAAAATGACCCGCTTTTGTGCGTATGTTGCACCGCGCTTTCCGGGGATCCGCGCGATTTCGCCTGTCAACACTTCCGGGGGCGCCAACAAATGTTCTGCCACGCGCCCCTTGTATAAATGCTCCTGTACAATGTAGGCCCCATTCTCCGGTGTCACCGGGCCATAACGCACGCCATCAGGATATACCTGTACTAAGGGCAACACATCCGTGCGGTCAACTTGAGGCATATAACTGACCTGTACTTCGTTTTCCATACCATAGTAGGAAAGCTCTGCCTCAATTGCCAACTTTGTTGCCTCTGCTCCTCGTGAGAGACTGAGCGGATCACCAGAAATCAAAATATGAGACCGGATCATACAATACCTCCCTCTGTTTCGCCATAGTCGCGATAGCGGGCGAGAATTTCACCAACTTTTTCAGGTGTCAAATTACCGTAAATTTCATCATCCACCATCATAACGGGGCCAACCGCACACGCGCCGATACAGCTTGTTGTGAGTAGTGACCATTCTCCATCCGGTGTGGTTTCGCCAAAGGGGATACCCAACTCGCGCTCCAATGTATCCCAAATTTGACGCCCGCCAGCTACATGACATGGCGCATCCTCGCAAAAACGAATGACATGTTTACCCAACGGTTTGAGACTGATCATGCTATAAAAACTTGCCACGCTATAAACCTGGCTGTGGGGCAAGCCAAGCCGCAACGCGACACTGTCCAGGTGATCACGTGTTAGATGTCCCGCGCTCTGGTTGAGGTCTCGTAAAATCTCCACCAACGCTTCCTGGTTAGCGCCATAACGATGAATGACCTCATCAATTTGTTGTGTCAACAGTTCGTCCATATCTTCTCCTTCAAAAGTGCAATTCACTAACAGCCAGTGTCTACATCTGTATTATTACCACCTGATTGCCCTTGCAAAGGGTGTCTAATCCAGGTGATAACCTGTGCCCTATAAGTCGAGTATCGTTTATCGTGAAGTTACACAACGATAAGCGAAATTTATAAACATGGAGAAAATTTTTTGGAAATACTAGATTTTTAATTTTTCGAGAGTTATTTTTGACTCCACTGAAAAAATCAGGTTTTTAGCAATAGACTTACTAAATAAAGGAGTTTGAAATCCGAATGTACTACATACAGTATATTAATGTATGAAAAATCTGGTTTTTATAATTTTTCAGGTGAATCACTTTTTACCCAGTATATGATTATACCCTACATAATCATAGCGGAAGGTGGTGTTTTGTCAACGAAGTTCACTTGTCAAATGGATTGGAAAGGCGACTTTTAGCTTCATTCACTGCTTCTTTCGCGTACTCGGCCAATTTATCCAAACGATCTAACAACCCCAAATCTACCATTTCTTTTTCTACATAATAAGCAACTCCCAATGATCCAGGGCCAGCATGGACCCCTAATGCCACCGGAATCCATGTCAGGTAGGTTTCGACACAGTTAAGGCGCGCTTTCAAGGTGTCTAATAATGCCTGTCCTTCTGCGGCATTTTCTGCATAATGTACTACCAGGTGTGTCGGAGCAGCTTCTGCTTCCATCACAATTTTCTCAATGAGTGCTTGCAGCCCTTTGCTTCGCCGTCGCGCCTGTCCAACGATACTCAAACGGTTATCCTGTACCCGTACCAACGGTTGGATACGTAATAAACCTCCTACCATCCGCGCGGCGCTGGACAGCCGTCCTCCTTTGATTGCGTAATCAATGCTTTCCAGCAGTGCTATGACACCAACCTTTGAGGCGACATCCAGGGCGACTTGCACAACCTCATCTAACCCCGCCCCTTTTGCTGCCGCGCGCGCGGCTTCCAAAACTACGAATCCCTGACCCATCGCTGTTGTTCCGGTATCCACCACAACAGTTGGAATCGCGCTTTCTGTAGCTGCCAATTTAGCAGTGTTACATGTTCCACTTTGCTTTCCCGCGACATGGATAGAAACGATACCCTTAGCCCACTCGGAGACGCGCCGGTAGGCTTCTTGGAACACGGATATTGCCGGCACGCCTGTGTTTGCATCCGGAGTTGTCTGTTTTCGCAGGCGGGCAAAAAATTCCGGGGGATGCATATCAATGCCGTCACGATGCGAGATACCATCCAAAGTTACCCAAAAAGGAATCACTGCAATACGATACTGTTCGAGTAAAGTAGAGGGTATACCGGCGGCAGAATCGGTTACAATAGCGACTGGGGTTAACTTGTCCACGAGCATCCTCCTGAAATGGGCTTTTTTTTGTTATGATATTTCTATGATTATGCGGTAAAATTCCTATGTTGCAAATGGCAAATTAACTGTAACTGCTCAGGCTATCTACTCGTTGTCACAGCGGCGGCCTAAAGGCCGGTAAAGAGGGTGATTTTTCGTTGCCGCGCGGGGCGCGTTTTTCATGTCGAAAAGCTATGCTATACTGCTCTCATTTATAGTGAGGTAGGTAAAGATGACTAACAATAGCTCTATCAAATTCACCCGAGGTGTTCCCGCCGTTGAGAGCTTTCCTACAGCACAATTGGCGGAATGTGCGACCACAGTACTGGCCGAACATAGCGATGTCGTACTGCAATATGGCAAGGCGCGCGGTTTTCCCTTGTTGTGTGAGCAAATTGCACACATGCAAGGCGTGGATACCGACCGCGTCATCGTCGGGCAAGGATCATTGCAATTGTTAGATCTCATCGCGCGGATGTTATTCCAACCCGGCAGTCTCGTTTATGCAGAAGACCCTTCCTATGACCGCACGATTACCATTCTCCGCCGCGCGGGGGGGCATGTTGTCGGTTTTCCGCTAAGCAAGGATGGCCTGGATGTAGAGGCCGTTGCTGCGCGTCTCAAGGCCGGAGAGATCCCGGTCTGTCTTTACATCATCCCCGACTTCCAAAATCCCAGTGGTAGTGTCCTCTCATTTGAGAAACGACAGCGACTCGTTCAACTGGCCCGCGATTATGAGTTCTGGATCATCGAAGATGTGCCCTACCGCCGCTTGCGCTATCGTGGCGATGACATTCCCACCTGCTTCAGCATGGCCCCAGAACGAGTGATCCAAATGTCCTCCTACAGCAAACAGATTTGCCCCGGCATCCGGGTGGGATATGCGATTACGCCGGATCTGCTGAAAGCGCAACTGGCAAAGATGGCCGAGGATACCTACATCAGTCCGAGCTACTTCGACCAGGCCGTCGTCTACGAGTTTATCCGCCGTGGGTGGTTGGAGCCGCAGATTGAACGCTTAAAGGCTCTCTATGCGCCCCGTCTTGATATGACGCTTGCTGTGTTGGCGGAAACGATGATTGACCTGGGTACGTGGACCCATCCCGACGGCGGTTTCTTTATTGGTCTGACCTTAGATGGACCTATAAATACTGATGCTCTTTTAGCCCGCGCGCGAGATGCGAACCTGTTCCTCACCGACGGACGTGGTTTTTTCACTGCCAGTGGCGAGAATTTTGTGCGTCTTCCTTTCTGTGCTCTCACCCCAGATGAGATTGAAGAAGGCATCGTGCGGCTGGCAGAAGTAGTGCGAAAGGTGAAATAGGTGTATTGACTCTGTGAGTTTCCTGTATGGCTATCGGACAGATGAAAAGAAGCCCTTCAACGATATGGTATGGACACACTTATATTTTGGAGGAAAATCTTCTTTTTAGCAAATCTCATTCTTAAACAAGCTCTTAAGCTATAATCAGGCTTATCCCAGCCATTAACTTGAAGCGATTGTTAAACACATCTTGCATTTTTCGACCCATTCTTTATCCATTTTGATTAATCGATTCTTTTTTAAGTTTTCCCTAATAATCCATTTGACGTGTTTGCTTACTAAATCAAACAACTTTTCGAAATATTGTTTACCATGTTCTGGTGATGCAACAATGACTACACTCCATCCATAGCCAAGAGCCTTTTTTAAAGAGTTTTCAGAGTCCGTTAGTTTCCTATCATGATTCAGATTCTTCGTAATCTCTTCCATTATTTCAAGTATCCTGATATTTACTGCTTCATTGGTGAGTAATTTGGGTTCGCATAAACCAGCGACAACGGCTCGCTGTTCATAATCATTACCATTGATAAGTGGTTTGATGTTTTCTAGTGTGATTTCTATTCCTTCTACAGATATTTCTTGAATACTCATTGCAACAGCTTCCCGTATTCTCCAGCTATTGTGTGAGGTGTATCTGCGCAAGAAATCTATCACTTGTTGATTGCTTTGTCTGTTTAAAACTGAATAACCCAAAACACCACACATTCCAACAAATTCTTCAGGAGAATTACCTGTATGGGTGTCAATATACGCAAGGCAGTCATTCACAGTTTTCATATCTGCCGTTTTTACAAAACTATATAGTAATTCTAAATTACCTCTTGGCCCTGGTAAATTGGAATTATCAAGTAAATAATCTATTGAGTACATGCTTTTGCCTTTCTATCCATTTCTGATGAAATATCCATCTATTATACTGTATGCCCTATCAAGTGTAAAAGCGTAAAGGTAAAAAGCAAGGTTTCTGAACCTTGCTTTCTATCTTTGATTATAGAAAGAGGGAGTGAAGTGTCAAGAGTTGAGAGTTGAGAGGCGATAGAAAAGCAAAAGAAGGGTATCGTCTTATCTTGAAAAAGATTAAATGTGAGTTACCATAGTTACCATGCAAACCCTTATCTGGGATTTCGATGGCACACTGGGCTACCGCGACGGCGGCGCGTGGACGGCGTCATTATTGGAAGTGCTGGACCGAGAATGGCCGGGACATACCATTACCTATGAACAACTCAGTCCTTATACATGGGAAGGGTTCCCCTGGCAGCGATGGGAGATACCCCACACACATCTGACCACGGCGGAGGCATGGTGGGGCGCGCTCGCGCCCTTGTTGGAACATGCCTACATCAGTGTGGGGATTGAAACCGCGCGCGCGCAGGTCTTGGTAACGCATTTCCGAAACGTTTATCTCAATCTTGACCGCTGGCGTAGTTTCGATGATGTATACCCTACCTTAGATGCGCTCTTGACACGGGGGTGGCAACATGTCATCCTCTCCAATCATGTCCCCGAGCTGCGTAATATCGTGCAGCACTTGGGCCTGACACCCTACTTCTCCCATATCTTCAATTCGGCCGAGACCGGCTACGAGAAACCCCACCCGCGCGCGTTTGAGATGGTTTTGGAAAAGCTCAACGGATACAACCGAAATGGTCCTGTTGCATCCGTTGGGAGGTGGATGATCGGTGATAGCTTCCGTGCCGATGTGCAGGGCGCGGAAAGTGTGGGATTGCCCGCCATCCTCGTGCGCCGTTCTAACCCAGGCGCACGTTATTACTGTGAAGCCCTGGATGAGATAGTATCTTTAGTAGATGGAATGTAACTACTTAGGTGAGTAGTTACTAAGGATAAGTACTATTTTTTTGATTTTCGAGCTAAGTTTGAAAAAATATCCTTAAAATTTTTTTTGTGGAGCTTATAATGCAACCTGACGATATATCCATTTTACGCGAGTTAACCGCGCGTTACGTCGAGATCTGTCATGATCCGGTGAATGATGAACGGCGCGCTCTTTGGCGCAAGCACAATAGCCTTAAACGCACGCCGCCCCTCATCTATGTCCGAGCCTTTGCCTGGCAGGAGATGCCGGAATCACAATTGCAATGTAAAGATCCGTTCTTTCGCCATTACGAGGATGAGTTACGCCAAAACCTGTTTCGTTACACGTTTAAGGATGATTTTATCTTTGAGCCGTGGTTGACCGTCCCCGCCGCGCGCGAGGTTCCGGAAGCAGGAGTATGGGGGTTGGCATCGCCGAAGATGCACAGCGAAGAGTTGCGAGGTTCCTTTGTGTGGGATGCCCCGCTCAAGACGGAGGCGGACATCGCGCGGTTACACTCGCCACATCATGTCATAGACGAGGCTGCAAGCGAGCAGCGATTGACCAAATTGCACGACGCCATTGGTGACCTGATTACATTGCACATTGACCGTGGCCCCATCTACCGGATGTGGAACGGCGACATTTCCACGCAACTGGCCTACCTGCGCGGCCTGGAACAAATGATGTGGGATATGATGGATCGCCCCGCGTGGCTACATCGACTGTTGGCTTTCATGCGCGATGGCATCCTACGCACCCACGAGGAAGCAGAAGCCGCGGGCGATTGGTCGCTGGCCGAGCATCAAAACCAGGCGATGCCCTATGCCGAAGAATTGGCCGACCCCGCGCCGGCCAGCCGTCCTGTGACGCGCAAGCAGCTTTGGTACTTCACCGCCGCTCAAGAAACTACCGCTATCGGCCCCAAACATTTTGACGAGTTCATGTTGCAGTACCAGTTGCCCATCATGCGCCCCTTCGGTCTGGTGGCCTACGGTTGCTGCGAGGACCTGACCCGCAAAATTGATGTGCTGCGCCAAATTCCCAATCTGCGCCGTCTCGCCGTCTCGCCGATGGCGAACGTAGCGAAGTGTGCCGCGCAGATCGGGCAGGATTACGTCCTTAGCTATCGCCCCAGCCCCAGCGAAATGGTGGGTTATGGTTTCAAACCCGACCGCGTGCGTGAGATGCTTACCCGCGACCTGGAGGCCTGCGGCGATTGCCACGTGGACATCACGCTCAAAGACGTGGAAACCGTGCAGGGCGATCCCGACCGCGTCCGTCGTTGGGTAGACATCACGCGGGAAGTTATACGTGATGCGTGATTAGAGGGTCTTTTTTTGTAACTAAAGTGTGCGTCCAACGGCGGTGGCGATAGCGTCTAAGGATGCCATCAACTCTGTGAACCGTTCGGGTTTGAGGGATTGCGCGCCATCGGAGAGCGCTTCCGCCGGGTTCGGGTGTACTTCAACGATGATCCCATCGGCGCCGGCTGCGATGGCCGCGCGCGCGACCGGGATCACCAATTCCCAACTACCGGTAGCGTGACTGGGGTCCACGATGACGGGCAAGTGGCTGAGCTGCTTAAGCAAGGGAACCGCGCTGATATCGAGAGTGTTGCGTGTGTATTTCTCGAAAGTACGGATGCCGCGCTCGCATAAGATGACACGCTCATTGCCGTGGGAGAGGATGTACTCCGCCGCCATCAGCAGTTCTTCAATCGTGGACATCATCCCCCGCTTAAGCATCACAGGGCGCTGTGCCGCGCCGACGGCGTGCAGCAGCGCGTAGTTCTGCATATTGCGCGCGCCAATCTGCAAAATATCGGCGTAGGTTGTGACCAGCGGCACGTGTTCCGGGGAGATGACCTCCGTAATAATGGGAAGTCCCGTCACCTGGCGCGCTTCCGCCAACAGGCGCAGCCCTTTCTCTCCCATCCCCTGGAAACTATAGGGGGAAGTACGCGGCTTGAATGCGCCACCGCGCAGGGCGTGCCCCCCGGCAGCTTTTACTATCCGGGCAGTTTCCAGGATTTGTTCGCGGCTCTCTACCGCGCATGGGCCGGCCATCACCGTCAACCGCCGGCCACCGACCTGTAACCCGTTCACCGGTACAACCGTATCCTGGGGATGAAATTCACGGCTCGCCAGTTTGAAGGGCCGTGTAATGGGCACAGTCCGTTCTACCCCGGCCAGGCTCTGAATTTGCTCACAGTTGATGGGTGACCCATTGCCGATCACGCCGATAATCGTTTGCTCTTCCCCCTCAGAAAGATGCACCCGCGCGCCGATCTGTTGCACCCGCGCGGTGACGTTCGCAATCTGTCCTACACTGGCATCGGGTTTCATCACAATCACTAATGTGTTTTCTGTAGACATCGCATTTCTCCTCTTAAGAATTTCGGAATGTGCAAATTTGAGTCTACTGAAAAAAGTTGGAACTTCACCGCAGAGACACAGAGGTCGCAGAGATTTTAAGTCAGAACTTAAGAAAATCAATCT
>JAFGFI010000214.1 GCA_016931185.1 Anaerolineae bacterium | reverse complement strand
GTGGCGGCGGATGGCGCCCGGCACGTTCCCGGCGGTCGCCAAGATCGGCGGGCAGTACATCAACTCGCAGTTTATCGTGATGGAGGCGGCCGATCACGGTTACGCGGAAGGGATCGCGTTGGACATCAACGGCTTCGTCAGCGAGGGCAGCGGCGAGAACCTTTTCGTCGTCCGCGACGGGGTGATTTACACACCTCCACTTTACGCCTCGATCTTGCAGGGAATCACGCGCGCGTGCGTGATGACCCTGGCGCGCGACTTGGGTTACGTGGTGAAGGAAGAGATGCTGCCGCGCGAGGTGCTGTACATGGCTGATGAGGTCTTCTTCACCGGCACGGCAGCTGAAGTCACGCCCATTCGCACGATCGATCACATCACGATTGGCAGTGGCAAGCGTGGCCCAATTACGGAGCGATTGCAATCGGAATTCTTCGGCATTCTGGCCGGTGAGGTGCAGGATCGCCACGGCTGGTTGACGCCGGTCGCGTGGTAGTATAATTTATGGCTACAAACCGGAGAGGGGGGCTTCTGCCGGTTAGCCAAATTTTAACAGGGAGGAGTAGAGGAAATGGCGAAGGAAGAATTAAATCCGTTTTTGATTGCACAGAAGCAGTTGGACACGGCCGCTGCGATTATGCAATTGGAGCCGGCCGTCCACGAGTTATTGCGCTGGCCCGTGCGCGAGTTGCACGTGACCCTGCCGGTGAAGATGGACGATGGGTCAACCGAAATCTTTCACGGGTTCCGGGTGCAATACAACGACTCGCGCGGCCCAACGAAAGGTGGTTTGCGCTTTCATCCGCACGAGACTATCGACACCGTACGCGCGCTGGCGGCCTGGATGACGTGGAAGACGGCGGTGATGGACATCCCGTTGGGGGGCGGGAAAGGCGGCATCATCTGCAACCCAAAGGTCATGTCGCCGAGCGAGTTGGAGCGACTGAGCCGGGCGTACATCCGCCAGGTGGGGCGCATCCTCGGCGAGGACATGGACATTCCCGCGCCCGACGTCTACACAACGCCGCAGATCATGGCGTGGATGATGGACGAGTACGCCTTCATGCGCGGGTACAACGTCCCCGGGATGATTACCGGAAAGCCGCTGCCGCTGGGCGGCTCCGCCGGGCGCGGCGATGCGACGGCGCGCGGTGGGATGTACTGCATCCGTGAAGCGGCAAAGTTGCTTGAGATAAATACGCAAGGCGCGACGATGGCAATCCAGGGCTTCGGCAACGCCGGGCAATATGCGGCGACGTTAGGGGCGGAACTGCTGGGTACAAAGATCGTTGCAGTGTCCGATTCACAGGGTGGTGTCTACACCCCCCAAGGGTTGGATGGGGCAGCGGTTATCGCCCACAAGCAAGATACCGGGTCGGTCATCAATTTCCCCGGCGCCGACAGCGTGACGAATGAGGAACTGCTCGAACTCGATGTGGACATCCTGACGCCGGCGGCGTTGGAAAACCAGATCACGGGCGAGAACGCGGGGCGCATCAAGGCCAAAATCGTCGCCGAGTTAGCCAACGGCCCGACGACGGTGGATGCCGACAAAGTCCTGCACGAAAACGGCAATTACGTCCTGCCTGACTTCTTGTGCAATGGCGGCGGTGTTACCGTCTCATATTTCGAGCAGGTGCAGAACGCCTACGGCTACTACTGGAAAGAAGCGCAGGTTCACGAACTGCTGGACGAAAAGATGACGGCGGCGTTCCACTCAGTCGCGCAGGCGGCGGAGAAATACGGCGTCGATAATCGCATGGCGGCCTACATCGTGGCCGTTGGGCGCGTGGCCGAAGCCTGCAAACTGCGCGGTTGGGTGTAGATTCTCCCTGAAAAACGGGGGTAAAATTCTGTAGCGCGAGCTGGCAACTCGTGGAAAAGGGCGTTGTTTGCAATGTCCCTTTTTCTCTGCCTGCCGATGGAGTTTTCGTAGAAGGTGGAGTAACCGATGAACGACGAAATCCAGTGCGCATTGTGTGCAGATCGCCTCATTGACATCATCACGATAGGGGCAAAAAGCGGATTGCCCAGAAAAATGGAAATATGGTTTACGAACGTTGGCGGGCGCATCATCATCTGCGGAACGCCCGATGCAGCAGGCACAAACGGCCCGCGCGCGCGCCGTGACTGGCTGGCGAATCTTCGAGCCAATCCAGAGTTTTTGTTTTGCCTCACAGAATCGCTTGTAGTACAATTGCCCGCGCGGGCCAAGATTATCGTTGACCCGGAAGATCGCCGGCGGTTGATGACCGCGCCCGAGACACAGTGGTATAGAGATCAAGTTGACTCCGTGGAGGATTTGGTCGAGAGCAGCCCGATCGTTGAAGTTTTCTTTGTGGAGGAAGGATTGTCGTGAGTGAATACATCGAAGCAAACAAAAAGAGCTGGGGCATTATCGCCAGGGACCACTATGAGGTATTCAAAGCCAGGCTTCTGGCCAATGAAACTACGTTGAGCCAGACGCAGATTGAGGAACTGGGCGATATTGCGGGCAAAAAACTGATTCATCTCCAATGTAACACCGGAGCCGACACACTTTCTCTAGCCCGAATGGGCGCCACAGTCACCGGCGTGGATCTGGTTCCCGAAAATATCCACTATGCCCGCAAGCTGGCGACGGACCTTGGCATTGATGACGCCAGGTTTATTGAGTCCAATGTCCTGGAGATTATGGACAAGGCCATTCCCGAATGTCACGAAAAGTATGATATCGTTTTTACAACAGAAGGCGTTCTCTGCTGGCTGCCTGATCTATATCTTTGGGCGCGCAACGCACGCCATTTGCTGGCGGAGGACGGTTTCTTGTATGTCCTGGACAGTCATCCCTTTTACATGATCTGGGACGAAGCACGATTACCGGAGTTGGTCGTCAAATACCCCTACTTCCAGAAGAACGCCGATGAGGACGGCTGGATCGGCGGCTATGCCAGCGAGGGCAAGCCCGCTGTCAACTACAGTTGGATGTACACCATGGGCGAAATCGTCACCGCGTTGAGTCAGGCGGGCCTACATATCGAGTGGTTGCACGAATTCGACTGGCTGTTTTTTCGGCTCTCTGCTGAAAAGCAGATCAAGGATGCGCAGAAGAATTGGATCTTCCCTGAACATCAAGGAAAGTTGCCCTACACGTTTTCGCTGAAAGCGACTGTAAGATAATCGTGTTCGCCTATTCTAGTTACACCTGACAGGTTTAAGAAAACCTGTCAGGTGTGAATTATGATTACACTTCACACGGCGATTCTCCGGAGATCGACTTGATCAAATCCGCCGCCGCCGAGATCTGCTCTTCCATCCCGCTGACGCCGATCCACGCCGACCCTTCCGCGCCGAAGATGCCGCCGCCTGCAATGAGGATGGTTTCCGCTCCGGTTAGCAATTGGATGGCATCCAGTTCGGTAAAGATTTCGCCAGGCAAGGGCATCAGCCGTGGGCCGTCTGTCTCCAGCGCATTCACGTGCTGCGCCAGCGTGTGGATGTCGTCGAAGACGCGCTTCTCCAACCCAATGGGCACGATCAACTTCACGCGCCGCCCGATGACTGCCGGAACGACCGCCATAACCGTGCCGCCCTGTGGATGGCCGATCTGCACGGCAGCTTGCCCGTAGGGATCGAAGGCATTGCCGCCCTTGAGGACGACGTCGCCGGCCTTCAGTTCCTCCGCCACGTCGAAGACCGTCTTGCCGGGCTGCCACTGTCCATCCACGATGACGACGTCACCCGCCAGCTCGGCCTTGGGGAGCTTCGCGCCCTGCGCCACGGTCACACCGCGCCGGAAACCCACGCGCGAGAATCCCTCGGCTTGCCCGATCATCGTGAGAATTTCTTCGGCCACATAACCGTTCGTCGTCCCGGCGACGATAAGCAGCGTGCCTTTTTCCAGCACGCGCTGCACGTCGGGGTGCTGCGCCATGCCCTTCCCAATAAGACGTTTGCCCATAACAGGCGTCAAATTGAACTGTTTCATCTTTGCTCTCCTTTTTTGAAAGATGAGTGTGTTTGTGGGCGCGCAGACGCGCCCACAAACACACAAAAGAACTTATGGCAACGGCTCGCCGCGCCCGGCGGTGAAGAGAGCGTACCATTCTTCACGGGTAAGCGCCACCTCGTCGGCGCGGCAACTGGCGATGATGCGCTCCGGCTTCGTCGTCCCGATGATGGGTTGGATGCCTGCCGGGTGGCGCAGTAGCCACGCCAACGCGATGCCCTCCGGCGTCGTTCCCTTTTCCTGTGCCATCTGCACGACCAACGCTGCGGTCGCCTTGACGTGCGGCGCGGCATCCTCCGGCGGCGCGAACAATCGCCCGCCTGCGACCGGTCCCCACGCCTGGACGAGGATATTATGCGCGCGGCAGTAATCCAGCGTGGAGGTTGCCAGCGCCGTGGGCTTCCCGACGATATTGGCGACAACGCCCTCACTAATCAGATAGTGATGCAACAGGCTCAACTGTACCTGGTTGATCACCATCGGCTGGTCGGTGTGGACACGCAGTAACGCCATCTGGGCCGCCGAGTGATTGCTCACGCCGAAGTAGCGCACTTTGCCCGCTGTGGCGAGAGCGTCGAAGGCGCGGGCGACCTCTTCCGGCTCCACCAGCGCGTCGGGGCGGTGCAACAGCAGGATGTCAAGGTAATCGGTGTTCAGGCGTCGCAGGCTGCCTTCCACCGAGGCGATGATGTGTTCGTAGCTGAAGTCGAAACGATGCGGTGCGCCGGGATGCGGATCGCCGGCAAAACGAATGCCGCATTTGCTCTGCACGATGATTTTATCCCTGGGGATGATGGGCCACACTTCGGCAAAAGCTTCCTCGGATTTGCCGCGCGTGTAGATGTCGGCGTGGTCGAACAGCGTGATACCCTGCTCATAAGCGGTGACGACGGCCTTAACGGCTGCCTCTTTACCGGCTCGCGTGAGCGGCTCCGGCCCCCAGCTCCCGCCGATCTTCATACAGCCGTAAGCGATGCGGGAGACGGTAAGATTGGTACACGGAATGTCATAGGTTTTCATCGATACTAAACTCCTGATCAAAATATGTATCTCCTGGCCACAGCAGCGACTTGGCGACTTTGTCGTTCAACTCGACGCTGATGCCGGGCAACTTTCCAGCTCGGCATGGTATAGTCGATTTCGGCCAGGAAATGGGGTATCTACTCGTCTACTATAATGGAGATGGATTCTATCCCTGCACTAGCAAAAAACGAAGCGAGACCCGCTGAGTCTCGCCTCTACGCAACAAGGGAGTCGAACCCCACATTCGTTATGCCTTAAACTTTCCAGCACTCTGAACAGCATACAGGAGATCAACAATACCCGAAGGTATGCGGAACGCCAAAGCCAATCAGTGTAACCGTACTTGCTTTACTCGCCCGATCTGTCTACAACCAGTAGTCCTATTGCGTTATATAAATTATAGCATGTGGAAATATACATGTCAAGGCTCATTTCGGAAGCACCGGACCAGAGCTCGCTTCACTGCATTTCGTCTTTCCCGGCTTACCTTCTGCCCTGCCGTTTCGTCTTTTTGCGGACGATCACCAATTTCGTATGCCTCATGGACATGTCTCCCTGTAGACAAATTTTCAACAATACTCCATATCGGATGGGGCTCTCCCATATTCTCGATATTCGAATTGAGAGGATTAAAGTAAACGCCGACGATGGGATCTACGATGTGATTCTGACGCACGATCATCTGCCTGCCTATAATGCCAAACACGCGGATGCCGTCAATGTTGAGGTAAGTCGTTCCGGAATAACGTTTGACGATGATATAGTTGCTCTCGATTCGCAAGCTATCACAGTTGCCACAGAAAATACCATGTCGCTCGATGAATTGCAGTAGCGGCAGCAAAACTGTGATGGTATTGCCTGTAATCTGGAGCCGCTCGGTGCGATCAACGCGACCGGCGGTACGTTGCGCCAAGGAGCGACTCTGTCCAACGTGGATACCCTGTCGGACACCGTAAATAGTGTTGTTGAGAATACGCACATCTTCTGCTGTTTGCCCCCCGATAACAATACCTTGCGAGGCTACAGCGGGATTCTGCGCGTGAAGATCTTTGTACCATTCGTAAACACGCCCAGGCAACATCTCCGGGTGACTAAGCGCATGATCAATAACCTGCTTTGTATGTCGGATCAAATCTGCGGAAGTGACGAAAGCACTTGGATCAGGCGTACTCGCTACCAGTAACTTCCCCAAATCACTCGCCATGGTGGCGCGGTTGGCCCGGAAGCTTAAATTCGAATTCCCTAGTTTTATAACATGGACCGGTTCAGATGTAGTTTCAAGTGCCGCGATTTGAGACTCAGTGACTCTGATATCATTTATCAGTAATCTACGTACGGCTGCCCGGACATAGTTATCGCGTAGCATCTTTTCCAGGGTCATTGACTTGGGCTTTTTGACCACTGTGAGAGTATTATCTTCAATATGGCTCCGCGCAACGTTAACCAGCAAGATGCCGGTCTGCTCGTGGCCGATGCGAAGATCGTTATGGTTAATACGGACTTGGGTATGTTGGGTACTATTCTCGTTGATGCGCACTGTTATACATGTAGCGGCGCGGCGTGTACCGGCCGCGCATTGCAATGTTGTCTCCTCTACACTGACCTTAGGGCAGTTAACGAAAGTTAGTACACCATTTAAGTGTTCCCTGACGCCTTTAGAGCCTGTGACCTGAGCTTCAGCAGCGATATCACGTACACTCACACTCGCGCATCCCTTAAAAGCCAGCGCCGACTCGGTTGCTTTAGCCACGAATTTTGTTCCAGAGCCAATCCCAGTGATGAGCAAATGACCTTTGTTCTGCACCAGTACCACATTCCGGGTTAGATATTCGCCGGCCGGGAAACAGACTTGTGCGTTTTGTCCAGGGGCAATGCGGGCAAAGATCGACTCCCATCCTTCCCCAGGCGTGGCCGTCAACGTGCATTTTCCTCCGTCTTGCTGGCAGAGTATGTCCAAGGCATCCTGAACCGTTTTGGCATTGGACATCTGACATAGATTATTGTCAAAACTCACATCTTTGGCTGTGATGTTGGTCAAAGGCGGGAAATGCGGGCGACAATCTTGTACATCCGCGTTGAGCTTATCATCCTGCACTCTCCACTGGATTACAGCCAGCGGGGTGGCAAACATGCGCAACCCGTGCGGTGGCCGCCCGGATTCCAGTTGCCAGGGCACTATTCGCTGCGGGGTTTCGGGCCGGGCAGCAATAATCCAGTAATCAGCAGTTCGAAACTGGGTACCGCTAAAAGTAATTTCTAGCCCGGTATTGCCCAGTGGCACGGCGATACCCGGTGTAAAGGGGATCTCTGGCAACGAGGTGCAGTCGGAGCCGCGGTCCCACACACGCAAGTAGTAGTATGTGTCGCCTAGCCCTAGTTGGGCAGCGTCGGCGCGCGCAGTCCAGTCGTCAAAGCCATCAGTAGGGATGGGGTCAACCAGAGTTAACGTACCACCAGTATCAAGATCGCCGGTATCCGGATTGTAAGAGGTGTCAACGCGGGTCAGATAGCCGTGCATTTCGGCCACTTTCTCGTTGTTGGACAGCACCGCGGCCCAAGGCAGCACCTCAACGATCTGCTTAGCCAGAGGCCACTGCGCCTGGTCTTTGGGTTCAGTGAGCATAGTCAAAGTACGACGGTCAGCAGCAGCCTGCACCCGATAGAGTGGGGCAGCGTTGTTGAAACCCCAGGTAAAATGGGTACCATCCACCAATTGCACCCGAATGGCTTGATTTTCCGCGCCCAGGTAGCCGCCCGCCGCGGTAGACGTGCACAGATCACCTGGCGCACCCAGCGTGGCAAAGGTTACGGTTAAGTTGGCGTCGGACGCCAGCTCATTCCCATCGGTGAGGGTACCAGCCAGTTGTTTCAGCGTCGCCTGCCAGGCGGTTTCACAATCATGACCGTTCACGTTTTCCCACAGCATTACCCGCCGCATGGTGCGCAGACGGGTAGTAGTATCCGGCCCACCCAACGCCACTTCAAACAGCTCATTATCTTCTACGGCGCTGACCGGCTGCTGGTAAGTAATCAGCACCACCAGGTCAGTGCGATCACCGCCAGGGGATGTGCCGCCCGGTCCCGGACTTTGCAACACATCGCCTTGCAGGCGAAAAGTCTGCGGTTGGTGCAACTCCAGCCGTAGTCCACCCAGGTACATAGTGCCGGGGTGAATATCAAAATCTATGCCCTGAGCAGTAATACGGGGGTTGCTGATGTGGAAACCGAGGTCCTGGCTACCGGCCGGGCCAATGATTTCTACACGGCTGTCCCTTAGATCTTCGTTGGTAATACTTTCGTTTTCATTCCAGTCATCATCCAGAATCACCCGACCTTGCTGCATACGCACGCCGGCATACTGCTTACGAGGGTCAAACGCGGCTCGTGAAATATCTTGGGTCGCCATAGGCTACCTCCTTCCCACTCAGGTTTCTTCTCAGGTTTCTTCAATGAAAATAGGAATCAGGCCAAAAGGCATATATTCGTCAATTTTAGTGCGCAGGCTGTCACGCTTGATAGAGTTAAGCAGTTTGCTAAATACCCCCATCTCCGAGCCGTTTTCAGCGCCACGGCGCAATTCAACCGGCGCAGTTTGGCTTAACTGGCCATACCCCGGCTGCCCAAAGCAGCGCGAGGTAAAAATATGGGCCGCGTCAACCAGGGTATGGGCTTGATAAGAGCGGGGCAAGCGGCTACCTGCAGGAGCAGCACTAAAGCGAAAACAACCTTTCTGTGTGTCAGTTACGTCGACCACGCCGGTAATGAGCGCCTCGGACGCCCACAGTCGGTTAGCGTCCATTCGCCCAAACACCGTGACTCGCTCCAGCGTCACTTCGCTCCGCGCTAATTGCACAGCTAACTGGCTTGAACTGGCGGCGTCGAGAATGCTGTCGGTGACCACCAGCTTTTCTACCATACCTCCATTTTGTGTGGCGATACGGCCCATCAGGCTGCTCTCAATAACGAGCGTCTCTACTGACGCTTCAATGAATAGTGGCACAGGCTGGATGGGATTGCCGTTAACGTCATTGCTACCGCCGGGGTCAAACGAGCAGTGGGTTACGGTGACACTTTCGTAATCACCGCGCAAAATAACGGCAAAGTCGCCGCTGCTGCCCAGCCACAGGCCGTCGAGCAATAGCAGCGCGTCGGCATTATCGGGCGTACGCAATATCCAGTCACTTTTCAGCCGCAGATAGGGCCGCTGCAAGTTGGCCGCCTGCAGGGTTAAATTTGTCACCCGTAACTTACCGGCGATGGGGCTGTAGGTGGCGCTATTGTCAATTTGAGTGACACCATCATTAAGCAGTCGCCTGGCTTTAATTTCCCCGTCGTCCGTCGGCACCCTTGAATTTGGCTGGCGCGTCTCTACGGCCGGGCGACTGTAGCCGCCAGCGCCAACTTCTCCGGCAAAGCCGTAATGATAGGTTACACTATGGTCAATGGCGGGTGGCGGGCCAAAAAACTGCAACCGGCCCCGCTCGGGATCAATGATTAGCCGCCGACCGGGGTCGCTTACCGGCCATGGGGTCAAGTTGCCGGTATTCAGATCCACCACCTCTACAGAATTGTCAGGTGATTCTTCTACACTGATGGCAGCAGGCAGTAACACCGCCTTGCCGCAATTCGGTACCAGGGATGTCGTAAGAATGTGCCGGTAGGCTGCCGCTCCCAGCAACGAGGGCTCATTGAGCAGCTCCAGGATTTCGCGCAGCCGGGTCTCAGTGGGAAAACGGAAGCCGCGCAACAAGCGCAGTTTGTCGGCAGAGGCGAGCGGCACACCAAAATCAGCAACCAGGGTTTGCGCCAGCGCCTTGGTGAGCATATATTCTGCATGGCCTAACAGCCGGCAAGAGATAGGCGCAGGCAGCTCCCACTCCAGCGCCGAGTGCCAATCATCCCAGTCTTCTGGCCGCTGGCGGGGCGCAAAGAGTGGGATATCTCGTCCGGAAGGATCGCACGTAAAGCGCAGACCATCGGCCAAGCCAAAGGGGGTGACTCCCTGGACTCTAAAGGCCCGCAGCCGATACAGGTGAAAAGCCAGCTTGGGGATGTTATACCGCCCGTTTTGACCGGCGTGCTGACGCACATCCGGGGTGTGGAAAAACTCATCGAAGGGGCCACCGGCCAGCTCTGCTATTCGCGCGTGGCGTAGATCGGCCACACCGCCAGGCGGGGTACCGGAAAACGGGCCGGCCAGCAGTGCAGGGGGCGGGTCCAGGCCGTGCCGGGCGCGGGCCAGCCGGCGAAACGATTCTACAGTTTTGCCCTCCCAGCCAGTGATATCGCTGATAAGTTCTTCAAGCACGCGCAGGGTGCCTTTGCGGCGGCGGTAATAAATAGTTTTGGCGACGTCGACGCGGCGTCCGCGCAAATTGAGAGCCGAAACCGGTCGTGTAGCCACCAGGTCGCCCAGGTAGGGTACGGCCCAATCCTGACACAATTCAATGAACTGGTCTTCCCACAACTGATCGTGGCTGCGACGCAAAATGGCGGCTTGCTCAGCCAGAATTTCCACCAGCGCCCGCAGCACGCCAGGGTTGCCGTCCGGGCCATCTTCGTGCCGGTAGATGGCGGGAATCATCTCCCACAGCTTTTCGGTGAAATAGTATTCGAAGTTGTCCTGAGCCAATTTAATCACTGTCTGACTCCTTACCATTTAACCATAGTCCTCCCCGTTCAAAATCGAGATAAGAACCGGCGGGTGCTGTAATCGCAGATGAAGTCCACGGCCAGAAATCGGAATCGAATTTGAGCAGGATGCCTTGTACACATACAACCCCTACGATACTATTGACGACTTCGAAGATGCGACTGCGGAACAACGGTTGGCCGATCCCGACCCGTTCGGGCGACAGCAATCCTTTCTCGCTATCGGTTAAAGCGGCTCGCACCTCAGGCAAAACGTTGTCTTCCAAATATCGCGGGGCGATTTCGAGATTCAGTGACATCGCCACTGGATATGGGGTCGCTCCCTCAACGGCTATGAGGGTAGTCGGGTCAGACAGATTGCGAAGTTTCTGCCCGACGTCATCTTTGCTGGTAGCATCGCCAATATACCAAACTTGAATGACCGGGCGCTGTTTTGTGTTATGCCAGCGCCACTCAGCTACAACCGACCGCACACCAGGAACAGTGGCAGCCGCGACTTCCATATCGATTATGGAAACTGCCCGGCCAAGCAACAAGGCCGATTGTGGAGCATAGGTACGGATCCGGTCACTCGTTTCAGCATCGTCTCCCCCTGTGGCCGCCAGCGGGCTTTTAACACCGGTCAGCCCCTTGCACGGCTTGGCTAGTTGGGTGATGGCCCCTGCCAGCGGCGCGGCTTTTCCGGCGCCGTAGCGATAACTCGCTACGATGTTACCACTGCCAGTAGGTAGTCGTGCTCCGCGCTGGCCGTCGCCAAAGGTAATGATTGCTTCGCCCTTGTCGTTTTGACGCACAATATACACAGGGGCGTCTGGCCCCACGCCAAAAAAGCCAGGACGTTCTTGCCATAGGATGCCTTCCACATACACTTTGAGCGTGCTGGCCACACCTTGCTCGTTACCGGCAGTGGACGAGGATGTATAGGTAAGTGGATTTTTCTTTAGCCTGAACGACTGGTTGGGCAACGAGGCATCGCCACTGCCCAAGACCTCGTTAGCCACGGTTTCGCCGCGGCTGGCGCTCACCACGTTGCCGTATAAAGTGACCGGCAGAGTGAGTGGACCGCTCCAGCCGGGATCTTTCTCCAGCGTAATCGCGCCAGTGGCGTAATTGAGCGTGGCATCGACAACATGGCCAATTTCGTTCTTGTCTTGCAACAGAAAGCTGGTGGGTGGCGTACCCTCTACCGGCTGTTCCGGCCGCGCGCTCACCACAAGCGAGTCGCTGGCAGTCACGATGGTTTTGGCCGAAAGCGCCACCCGACCGCCGGAAACCAGGCCGCAATAAAGAGTGATTTTAGTGGCGTCGTTGTTCACCCAATCGCCGGCGCCGTCTTTACGGGCATTAGCATTGATCTGCCCATCCAGCACCAGTTGCGTGGCTGGTGCTTTGACGGCTGGCGCCGCCACCGAAACGTCATTATCGTCAGCATCTTTTACGATAGTGGTCGTAGCCGGGCTGATGGTCATAAGAACTTCCCTGTTTTCTACCACTCTAAACCAGCGGTAGTTGCTCTGCTCGCCCAGTATGATGTACTGGCCGGCGGCTATGAAGCGATACAGTCCGTCGAGAATGACGGCAGCCGAGGAGATGCTGGCCGGGTTGCCAGTGGCCGTGATTTTCCACAGACTGCCGGTTTGCGTAGGCCGCAACAACTGCACCGAAGCCGGGATGGTATTGCCGGGCAGCAACAGCGCCGAACTAAAAGTGACCTGTTTGTATTTTTTGCCATCCGCAGCGATGGTATCGGATATGGCAGTGATGGTGCGCACCTGGGTGTGGGTATCGCTGCTGCCGGCGCGCGCCAGCAGCAGATCATTTTTTCTAAAGGCGGCATCGGTGGCAAGCAGCAGGCTGTTAAAGTTTTGGGTGGCGCTGCCCCCGCTGGCGCTCAGCGTGGTTTGTGGAGGCGCACTCAGCGACCACTGGTTGTTGAGCGGGTGGATGACAGTTTTAGCGTCCAGCTCAAACACCTGCGGCGGTTCGGCCTCAAACGCGGCCGAGCGAAAGGCCAGTCCCTGCGGCAACTCAATAGCGTGCCGCCCTGCGGCGAATACTGCCAGTGACACCGAAGCTGCCACCGCCGGACGGGGTACATAGCCCAGTAAGTTAACCAGCCTCCGCAGGGAGGGGCGCTGGCGTGCCGTGCGCAAGTAACTTTCGTGGGCAATGACCTCATCATAAAAGGCTTGTACATCGGCCACGTAGGCCCACATTTCCAGCAACATGAGGCCAAAATCATCATCACCACGCGCCTGCCACAGATTGAGCGCCGGATAGCGGCGGATGGCTGCCAACATAGCCCGCCTGAATTCCGGAAAGCCGGCAATCTGGCGAGGGATGCTGTTCAGTCCGGCGGGGATGACCAGCTTGGGAGGATGTTCAACTTCGCCGCAAAAACAATTGCTCATGCGCCACCTTCCATTATCAACCGCACCGAGCCGCGAGCCGGGTAGAGCGCGGCGTTTTCAACGCGGATTACTTCGTCTGAGGCCACTTCAAAGGCCAGTTCGCTAAAGCTGCGCCAGTTAAACCAGCCGCGCCGCCGGATCAAAATAGTTTTTACCGCGCGCACGCCTGGCGTCGCCTGGATAACCGACTCCAGGGCAGAACGCTTAAGCGATATGCCAAAGGTGAAGTTGTTGGCAGAGAAAAAGCCCGGCTGCGGACGCGGGCCTTTCTGCCCTAACAGCGCAGCCAGCACCGCCTCTTTCACCTCACCGGGGTAAGCAAAGGGCTGAACGCACATGGTAATCTTCAAATCCAGGTCAGCATAGCGCGGATTGGCCACCACTACCTCGCGCCCGGCTTGGCGGAAACGGTTGAGTTGGGCGGTCAGTTCGGCCCGCTGCGATGAGCTGACGGTGACGGCATTGAGTGGATCCGGTGTGGCAAACAGGGTGAGCCAACTGCCGGTCCAGCGGAATTTGGCCCCAGCGCGCTGCACCCACGGCAGGCGCTCGGCAGCTTCAGCATAATCCTCCGGGCGGACGGCACGGTAGGTCAGGTAGCGAAAGGCATCCGGGGCAAGCTGGCGCACTTCGGTGGGCGTTTCCGGCTTCTGCCCACCGGAAGCCGGTAAAGGATTGGTCACGGCCTGCACAATAGTCAGGGCGGGATCAAAGTAGGTGATGGTGTCAGCGGGGACGTTACCGGCGCGTCCATTGCCCAGTCGATAGGTCACTTCAAACACCGTGTTTTCTGCGGGTATCTGCCCGAATTCGTCATCGCCAAAACGGATGGTGAAGCCCTCATTTGAGGCGTAATCCTCATGCACCACCTCCTGACCGGAACGCCAATAGCCCACCACCCGGTCCCAGGCGCCATCTTCCAGGGTGAAGTGGCGATCGCCGGGTTGCGAAGAGCTGACACCCAGCAGTGAGCGCCGCCAATCCCAAGGCGGAGATTGTTCTATCCAGTTGACGCCGTCAAATTCAACTTCCACCAGCCGGATTTCCGGGCGGGCCACCGACGACGACTGACCCAGCCAGGTGAGAATCCGGCCCTCCGGCCAGGTCAATTCGGTCAGAAACTCTTCGGCTTCAGGTTGTCCGATATCATCCGGAGGGAGTTGGGGGCGGGTCAGGCTGAACAAATAGGCCACGGACGAACCTGCCCCGGCTCGTTCTACGGCGCGGCGCAGATTATTGCGGACAGATTCAGGTAAAGGCAAGGTGGCGGGATCAACGCCGATGGTAAAGCGGTTGAGCACAGTGCGCCCGGCGGTAGCGGGAACAAGGTTGGCCCGCATAGTCAGCTCGGTCAGGTTTAGCTCAAAGGGCAAAGCCTGGGCGTCTTCCCAGCGCACGCGGGTTATATCTTCGTTAAAAACCGGGTCGCGGGTTTCTTTCAACTCGATCAGGCGCACTAAATGACGACGTCCAGGGTCGGCAGGATTGGCTGGGGTAGTTTTGAGCAGCACCCACTTGCCGGTGGGATTCTCCGGCGGGTCATTGAAAGCGAGTTCAGCGGCTTGGCGCCCCTTGATGAACATCTCAATTGCGCCCAGAGGCAGGCAAAGATCATCTTCGTCCCACAAGTGAGGAGCAAGAGCGTTGCGGCTGGCGGCCACAGCAAAGGTAAGGGCATTGACAGCATCAGCCAGGCCACGGCCCACCTCGTAGGGGATGCGCCGGCCCCAATCAGAGAGCGCCCAGACATCTGCGCCGGCGGGCAGTGCGCCGGATTGGCCGGAAGAGACGGTGATATCCAACCAGGTTTGGGCAGCCAAGCCATTATGCGGCTCGTAATCCACCAGCCGGGCGTGGTGGCGCAGCGAGCGGCGTTGGCTGGCCGTTTCCAGGTAAGCCTCGCGGGCAATGCGATCCTGGTAATAGGCCAGTTCGTCGCCCAAAGCACTCATCGCCTCTACCAGCAGCATACCGACGTCGGCCTCCAAACGATCGGCCCACTCCGGGTAGCGCTGGCTGGCAAAATCCAGCAGGGCGCGGCGGAAGCTGTTAAAATCACGGGCGCGGTAATCTACCGGGAAGTCCTGCCAATCCTCGGGCGGGCAGTCTAAAGTGTCAGGCTCACAGTCCACATCGCTGGGGCAGTTGGCCTTAAAGCTAAAAATAATGTTATTAAAGTATTGGTCTATGTTCGGGTGACCGATCGCCATATCAGGATCGGGATGATCGATCCTAAGCCGATACAGGGTGAAGCCGCCTGGTGCAACCGTGGTCAGGCGTAGCACGTTCCGGTTACCGACCATTATCCAGGCTGTATTGTCGACTAACACTTGAGAAAAACCCTCGCCGCCGATAAGATTATAGATTTGTACTTGAGTAGGTAGAACTTGTCCAAGAATATCACTGGCCTGGGGTGGATCATTGTGCTGGAAAAAAAACAGATCAAGGGTCTGCTGGTCAGGATGGACATAGACGCAGTCAAGGCCAGTGACTTCATTCTGCTGGAGTAACTTTTGCAAACGATCGGGCAAGGGTATCACAATATCATTAAAACGCTGCTCCAGGTTTGGGTGATCGATCCTGAGCCGATACAAGGCAAAACCATGTGGCGCAACTGTAGTCAGACGCAACACATCTCGGTTGTCGACCACAGTCCACAGCGCTGCGGTTACAGCTATTTCCGGGAGACCTAAAGCGCCGGTGGGACTGTATATGCTGATTTGTTCCAATGCCACCGGGCCAAGAATGCTGGCGGCCTGCGGTCGGTCATTGTGTTCAAAAAAGTAGACATCCAGCGTGGTTTGGTTGGAGCCCACGTAAACAAAATCAATGCCGGTGACACTGTTTTGTTGCAGTAGTTGTTGCAGACGGTCTCGTGCGGCCATTACAACGTCACCTCCAGATTGAGGTATCGGTATTCCTGTCGTGCTTTGAGAATGTAAGCAATTTTGACAGCCAGTGTCTCATCATAGGTCTGCACCTCCACGCGCGAGACGGCAATCACCGTGCCCAGCCATTTATCAAGTGCCTGAAAAATGGTAACCTGAGCCAGACTGGCCGAGACATCGCGGTTGGGAGCAAAGACCATACGACGGATGCCGCAGCCAAAATCAGGCCGGTTGACGCGTTCGCCAGGGTTGGTAAAGAGTACCTGTTTGATAAGCTGCTCCACATGAGCCGCGTAGTTGGATTCCATCGCCAACCGGCCCAGCCCGGCATCAATGCCGAGCGGATAGTGAATGCTGGTAAACGGTTTTGCCATAAGGTTCTCCTTACATTGACGAAACCTTCGTTTGCGTGTTAGCTACGGTAACCGGACCCTGCGGCAATTGGGTGGCGCTCAGGCACAATCCCACACTCGACTGGCTGAGGGTGAAACTGCCGTTCACCTTTACCCGGGTATCGGGTACCAGCCATTGCACAGTCACGCACGGGCTAGGGATGGGCGGCGTGGCCGGAATTTGAAACGGGCAACCGCTAACCACAAAAGTATCGGCTATGGTGGCGATGAAGCCGCCATCGGCCTTGGCACGAGTGTTGGTAGTTATAATTTGCACGGCGCCGCCGTGCGGGCATTGCAGACTGGAATTCACGGTAAGGGTGTTACCGGCCATCACATGACCTCCATAGCGCCGCTGTTGACACTCACCGAGGCGCTGGTTATTTCTACTTTGCCGCTGCCGCCGCTATCGCTGGTCACACCGCTACTGCCCACGGTGTGGGTAGCGCCGCCGCTTGCGGTGATGACATCGCTGGCAATGGTGATTTTGGAACCGCTGGTGGCTTCAGCCAGTAATTCGTCATTGGCGTCGTCCAGGCGCAGGGTAAGCGATTCGGTTTTCCAGATCTTAATGGCAGCGTCGGATTCGTCAGGCAACTGATTATCGGCCCAAAAGCAACCTGTCCAGATAGGATAAGAAGGATCGCCACCTTCAAATTCTACCCACACACCGGTACCGGGTTCCGGCAAGCTATAAAAGCCAACGCCATCACCGGCGTACGGCACACAAGGCATGGCCCACACCTGCAAATCGCCCAGCACTGCCGGCGTCTGCACTTGCAAACGCCCCCGGCCTGTGGGGTCGCTGTTGTCCACCACCGTACCGCGATATTTACCAAAGTAACGACTACGGACAAAATCTAACAGTTGTTCGAGCAATTCCTGGTCCATGGTGGTTACTCCCGTTGTTGAATCATCAAGCCAGCCAGCCGTTCCGTACTAGCGTCAGTGCGATGCGATGGGCAGTGGCATCGATGCGATGGCGCGCCGCGGCTACGAAGTAAATGCCGCTGTAGCGGCTGCCCGCACCGCGCAGGTTTACCAGAGTGTGGGCTCGCACCAGGCGCCCCAAAGCATGGAGAGTGGTTTCACACGTGGCCTGAATGAACCAATCCGCATCAATGAGCAAACCCCTTCCTCTGGCTTGCAGGTCGCCGGTATCATCGGCTGGCGCCAGCAGATGCACCGAGCGGGTGTCGCCGGTTATGGCCGCCAACCCCTGGTTGCCCAGTATTGTTTGCGGGCTTACGGCCACACTGCCGTCCATAGTCGTCAGGCTGTTGAGGTCAAGCTGCACCCCAATCACGCTGGTCGGTCGTTCCACATCCCAACTGATATCCAGATTATCAAGATTGGGCGAGGCTAAATTGATGATCAACTCGGCAGTAGTGTCTCCGTCCAGAGAAGGTCGTTTGAAGTGGGCAGTTTCGATCCCGGTTTCGTCGCACGTAATCCAAAACAGAAAACCGTTACGCCGGGCCAGTCGCTTCACAAAGCGCAGGTCGCTATCGCGCTGAATCAGGGTATGCTTGTCTGTAAAGTGGCCGGCATCGGTTGTTTCCACATCGGGCGTGTAACCGTAGGTCGCCACAATGCTGCTGACAGCGTCGCTATCGGCGACGTCGGCCCACTGAACGATACGACTTTCCCGATCCATTGCCAGCGAGGTGTCAACCCCGGTGACGACAACCGTTGAACCGGCCCCGCCATGCTGTAGATGGATTTGCTGGCTGTGTACCGGGCCCTTGACCAGGCACACAGTACCCTGATCTGTCGTCGCCAGAATAGCCAGTTCCGAACCAGGGTTTAGCCGGCTATCAACCAGCAGAGGCAGGTCATCCTCGCTGATGTCAACCGGGTAACTGAGGTGGTAGGTCGTCGGCTCACCCATCCGCTCGTCAACCTCAACTGTAGTTGCTTCTGCCAGTTCTGCATCGACCTGCCCCTCAACCGCGATAGCAATCTCCAAACCCATTTAGTGCGCCCTCCTGGGAATAGCGACCTCGTCCGCTTCGCTCAGTGTCTCGGCGAGCATAACGTCATTCATCTCACAGATCCGCCAGAAACCGGCCGGATCATCCAGGTACTTTTGTGCTAAATGATCCAACCGCTGACCCTGATGTAGCAGATGATAGCCGAGTAACGTCTGTATGGGTCGTTCGGGCACGGGCGTCACAGTAACAGTACGCCCCCGGCGGTCTTTGACTGTGTAAGTTTCCAAATTAGCGTATCGGCTTTTACTGTCAAACATACCTACCTCAATTTTAGAAAGGCAGCAAACCCAGAATTGATTCGACATTGTTAGCTAGATTGGCCCGGGCCAGCACTTCCTTTTGCCCTCGGGTGTACTTGTAGGCAGCAATGGCGAGCTTCTCACTGGCCGAGAGTGCCTTATCAAGCTTCTTAAACGATTCTGGAATGAGCACTTGCATACCCACAGTGACCTTAGCCTGGATCGGATAGAGTGTGGGTGAGAATGCTTGCTCCTCGACCGAAAAACTGGTCAGCCGCACGGGCAGAATGCGCCCTGGTCCCCATACGAACAGGACAACCGGCACACTGCCTCTGGGCATGGCTTTGATAGTCCCGCCGAGGGTGGCAAAGGCTTCATCGAGTAAACCTCCTTTATCCTGCACCGGGTAGAGCAGCATCTCCAGCGCAGCGAGGCGGTCGGCGATGCCGGAGATGGCAGTCACCGGATGGGATTGCGGAAATTCCAACCCGTCAGCGGCGTCGAATTCGAGAGTAAGAGTGAATTTTTCATTCGGATCGAAGGGCTGCGCGGATGGGTTTTCCACTCCCCAACGCCCGTCCTCGCCCTCAGCCGACCAGGGTGTGAATTCGCGGGTCATCGTCTCCGGGTTGTACTGAAAGACGATCACATTGGGCACCGGTCCGAGAAAGGGTTCGGAGAGCTCGACCAGGGCGCCTTTCAAGAGTTTGGGACTGCGAGTATATCCGGTTGCCATTTTTTCCTCTTCCTTAACGATGGTACATCTCCACTTTAAGAATTCAGAGTGTTACCAAGTTACTATCTGGATCTGATCTTGCGGAACACTTGTTTCTACGCTAATTTTCCGCACAAGACTTTTGATTTCATGTGGAAGAGCTTTTTGGCCTCTCAAATCAAGGATGATTGATTGATGCTTGATATTGAACGGACTATGTATATATCTAGCTCTTATCTGCTTTTTTAAGGTTGCGATAAGTTGCGAGGTATTGGTGATTTTATAGTTTTTAACCTCAATCATTCCTGTAGAATGAACTATATCAGGTCTCGTGCTGCCTTTTTCTGGCCTTGGTCCCTTTTTTGTGAATTTCCATCTTGACCGTCGACCATATTTATAACCTTTTTCACCTGTAGCACCGATTTGCCTATAGAAATACTCCATTTCCATTTGCGATTGTTTCCAAGCGGGTCTTTTTCTCTTTAGCAATGTTTCAATGTATTGATGATACTCTTGTTTTCGCTTCAGGCTTCGGGCTCTCGCGAGTTTTCCTTCCCAGTATTTTATTAACTCCACACGTTGTTTATCCCCGAATCCCACTCGGGTGAAAGAAGGAAGAGTGTCAGTCGTCGAAGGCGCTTGCACTTTCGATGATTCAGAAATAGTCTTTCCCTCATCTGTAAGTTTGCAGTGCGAACATTTAATATACTTCCTAGCTTCTTGGGGTGGTATCTCAACATCGGCTTTTCCTCCCCCTTTTCGGAAGAGGTATTTCAATCTCTTTTCGCCACTTTTGAGTGTAAGTTGCATTACTTCCCAGGTTCCTCTCACGATCCCTTTGGCAGTTCTAATCGCACCTTTAATGCCTTTGGCAATGATTTTCGTGACAGTTACTATAGCTTTCGCGACCGTTGTGGCTATCTTTGCCGTACTCTTTGCCAACTGGGGCAAGCTTTTAATGAACCCACCGATCGCCATACCAACCTTTACCACACCTTCCGCAATAATGCGAGATTTGTTGAATTCATCAGCCTTGTTATATTCATCCAACACATTCTCCCAAGCTTTGCTTGCTGCATCTTTAATCCCTTGCCATATTTGTGAAGGATCTTTAAGGGCATCTCCAATAGCACGGAAAAACTCTGTTGTTTTCTGATATTTACTTTCATATGTTTTGGGATCAAAGATTTTACCCACAAAAGGTAACCTTTTCAGGAAATTCATGCCGGTACCTTCAATTGCACCCGTCACGAAATATAGAATTGATGCTTTGATATGATCCAGCGCGACAGCCAGAGACCATATACCTTCACCCAATTCATAGACAAGTTTCCCAAAGCCTATAATGGCACCTACTACTCCTCCAAGTAGGTTTTGCACGATTGCAGGCGTACCTATTTTCTGTAAGTATTGACCTAGTGCTTTGAATTTTCCTCCCCAAAACGTCTTTGTTGTTTCTTTCCATTGACCAGTTTTGAATTCCTCTGTAAATGAGACTTCTTTAGTACCTTCTTCGCCCTTAAATAATTTTGAGAACTGGTCCCTTATTTTCCTAACTTCACCTACTCTATCAAACTTATTAAATATGACGCTGTAATAACTTAGCTTTTGGCCATCCCCCTTATTCTTCATAATGAGTTTCTTAAATAGTTTATCGAGATAATCTCCACCATTAGGATATATATCTGGTCTGGTTGTGAACGTTTCTTTGCCCCATTTCCTAAATACCTCAATAACCTCCCCCTCATCAGAATCACTATAGTAAAACTCATCCAACTTCCCGATGACAAACAGAAAATCTCGTTCTAATTGCTGATCCAAAACATGCTTTCTCTTAACGAATGCTTGGGGATCGGTTGTTCCTAATGGTACTGTTGTGGATGTATTAGCATCTTTGGCAGCAATCCTACTTAGTTCTCCTCCTGTTAACCTAAGTGGGTGTCCTGTCTTTAGAGGGGCTTGAACATTCAGACCATTCTCAAGGGCCAGGTCAAGAGCAGCAGCCGTCGTTCCGTAAAGGTATTGAGCAATGTCTTCCAGGCTAACGCCTTCTTTGGGTATGAGGACAGTGTTCTTCGTAACAGGATCAATAGACCAATAAACCGGCGGATACGCGACTGCTTTTCTAGAAGTTGTCAGCCCTGTTCCTTGTCTTCGAATCACACAACGCCCTTCCGAATTCTGCTGTAGTACGTGTGTCAGTTCGTGAGCAAGAAGTTTCTGTCCTGTTTTAGTTGCGGGCGCATATTGACCTGCTGCAAATACGATATCTCGTCCTACAGTAAAAGCCCTTGCATTTAGCACTTTAGCTATCTCAGTCGCCTGTGTATCATTGTGAATTCGCACTTGATTGAATTCATATCCTCCAAAGCGCGGCTCAAAGAAGCCACGAACAGACTCAGGAAGAGATTGACCCACTCCTCGTATGGTGGCAAGCTGTGCTCTCAAGTTGAAGATATTCTCAAGCATCCGGTTAGGCCTGTCAGACACAACCTTAGCCTGGATCAGTTCTCCTTCGTTTTCCTCTTCTTCTCCAATTCCTTCTTCTACCTGTCTTTGGATCAACGGCGTAATTTGTCCCTCGAAAGGCTTTGCTTGAGCTAACTTACCTTTTTCCTCCAGATCTGCCTTTCGCTGTAGTATTGGCTCGGGCATCCGCATCACCTGTTCGGCTACCCGATCTGCTTCTCGTTCGTACTTGTCCCCTGGTGAACCAATTCTAAACTTAGTCTGAATGACGTTAGGGTAATGGCGTAGGAAGCTATGGTTACCGATGGTCTGGTGCAACTCTAGCAATGGATTAGTGGATACATGAGCAGACAACAGTGACTTGGCAGCACACTGCGCCGCACCCTGTTGGTGTTCCGCCTGCTTCTTTTGCGCCATCTGCTGCTTCATACCAACCCTCTCAAGATCGCCTCCGCGATTACCATTGCCAGCCGGTCACGAGGCGTTCCGACCGGGATTGTCACCCGTACGTCGAGCGCGCCCAGGCGCCGGGGCCGCATCTCGGCAGGCAGCCCATTCGCCACATGCTGCACTACCTCTCGGCCCAAACTGTCCGCGCACTCAGCATCAAGCCCTGGAACCCGCAGGCGCATCCTGTCGATCCGCACCTGTTCATTCTCCATAATGCAGTAGCCTCTCCCGTTCACGGCCGCTCAAGGCACGGCCTTCCTTCATCAACTCGCGCTCCAGTCCGCGTAGCAGGTGACGCATGGCCAGCGGCTCGCTGTCGCGCTGTGCGCTAAAGGACGCTGTCAGAGTAGCAAACTTGATCTGGGCGCCGGTGACTTCCACTCCGTTTGCTAAAGCGATTAGGTCATTGTGCAAGACTTTTAGTTGTGCTTCGCCCATCAACTTGGCAACAATCCCCTGCCAGATACGTAAGCGCTGTCCGGCATCGGGTTTAGGAAATTCGAGCACGTAGCGGATACGACGTACAAAGGCTGGATCGATGTTACCCTTCTTATTCGTCGCCAGCAGCGCTACGCCGCGATAATTCTCAATCGCCTGCAACAGGTAGGCGGTGTCCGTATTGGCAAAACGGTCATGAGCATCCCGAATCTCGGTGCGCTTTCCAAACAAAGCATCGGCTTCGTCAAAGAGCAGAACCACATCCATGTGTTCAGCCTGAGAGAGAATGCGCTCCAGGTTCTGCGACGTTTCGCCGACGTATTTGCTGACCACGGTCGAGAGGTCAATACGGAACAGGTCCAATCCCAACTTACGGGCAATGACTTGAGCGGCCATGGTCTTACCAGTACCCGGCGGCCCACTGAACAATGCCAGCAACCCCCGGCCCTGAGGAAACAGATCGCGCGCCTCACGGCGATCCCAGAATGCCGCCCGCGCCTGAGCCTCAAAGACGAGATCCTCCAGCGCGTCACCTAAACTTCGCGGCACCTCCAGATCTTCCCATTCAAAAGGGCACTCGAGCGCTTGAGCCAGCTTACCCAGGCGATGGCGCCCGGTCTGCCGGACGAGTGCCGCTGCGTCCCCCGCCGTTTGAACGCCTTTCTTCCCAATGGCGACAATCGTGCCGACACTCGCCCGGTGTTGGGCCACCAATTTGGCGAATCCTTCGCTTGTCCAATCTTTGGCCGCGGGCACGTGTTGTAGCCATAGTCTACGGCGTTCTTCCAGTGAGGGAACAGGCATCTCGACGCGCTGATCGATGATCCCAGAAACTGTCGGCAGTGTCTGCCCGGGTTCGCAGATCGCGTACTGTACCGGGAACCAGGGGATAACCTGCGGCCATGCTCGTTGCAGAGTCACCTCTCCGTGCCAGGCAAGAGCGCAGCGAGTCACATAAGCCTGGCGCTGCGCGTGGAGATAAACCCGAGGCCAGTCCTCTTCTAAAACATGATCAGCATCGACAGCCAAAAGCGGTAATCCCAGTTGCTCAGAAATGCACGCGGCCAGTGTACGCCGGCCACTGCCAGGTGGTCCAGAAATGCACACTCGCGTAGGGCTATCTTGCCCATTGTTGATCACCTGTGCGAGCAGGTTGGCCATTTCCATCACGGGCCATTGTTCCAGGGGCTCTAGCGGAGGACGAAAGGTAGCAATACCAACCAGGTATTCATCAAGTATAGTCCCGCCCAGCAGCCAATCGAGTATGCTTGCGTCACAGGCCAGCATAGACGGAGCATCTGGCCCTGCCTCTCTCTCTGTAACCAACTCCCACCTGCGCAGGGGCGATTCAGGCCCCCACCGACAGTAACGTCCGTGGTCAAAAAGACGCGCGACCAGCGATTCACTGGGATAACCGTACCCGGCATGATCCTGGATGTAGGCATAGATGCGACGGATCGAAGGATCGAGGGTCACAGCCAGACAAGCCTGGAATAGGTCCTCGTCTTGGGCATCAAAGCCAAAGGTCTGACTTAGCCGAGCCAGAGGTGAGTCTTCATCAGCAGCAATTGCTTTCTCAACCTCCGCAATCTGATGGTTCAACTGCATCATCATCGGATCGGAGGCAAACCAGACAATTTCGGCCTGCGGCGTATCACGGTCCGCCAGATGGGTATCGATCTCGGCGTGGGTCACAACCGACTTACCCCCTGGAGCGCCTTCCTCGCTCCACAGCTTGCGCAACCACGCGGCGCGACGACGCGCTCGCAAGCGCACACGCAAGAGAACACGCTCTAACGCTGGATCCAGTGGCAGGACAGGTATATCCAGATTAGGGCTCTGATCGACCAAATCGGGCATTCGCTCCATTTTTTTATGCCCGAAACCAGACCAAATCGTGCCCAGCCACACGCGAAAAGAGCTCATCGCTGCCCCTTACACAATCTACAAATACGCCTCTCTACCTTACTTCCTATGTCCAGGATGCCTATGATCATCATCAAACCTTGATCCACTTCGGCGGCGATTCAGCGCCATTGACAAAAATCCGTAGGGGAACCCACCCGCTGGAAATGAGCTTGGCAGGCGGACGTAATGTCAGTGTGTTGGCATCGGTCACCACAAATTCGCCCACACCAGGGACCCCTTCGGCTTTAGCCGCCAGGCGTTCACCACCTACATAGAGTTGTAGGGCATCTGGCTTTAGCTCGCTATGTTGAAAGATATAGCCGGTGACCGTTACCGTCCCGTTAGCCTCGGAAGTGATTGTCCCGATACGTGGGGCAATAACGAACGGCGCTTCGTTCGAGAGGTACTCAAACTCCCGCACCTTGCCATCGGGCATGGTGCGCCGTCTTATAACCTTTACCAGCGCCGCGTAAATACCGGGTAACACGCCCTCTGCACCAGCAGTTTCCTGTACCACAGCCATCAGATGATTTTCTGTTACCACAACCTCCCATGTGCTGCCAACCTGCACAGGATCTTTCCAGCGGGTATTCTTTAACAGTAAGTAAGTACAATCACCCGTAAGGTTAGCACCCGCAAAGGTGATTTTGCTCGCTACTGAGGGTGGCGGTAAAGGTTGAGTGGGGGGTGCTGCTGGTGTAGCCTGCGCCGGTCGCAGTTCGATCTGACGCAAGTCGGCCTCGTTCGGAACCTTGAAAGTCACAACATTCTGACTGCTATACAAGTGCGGCGCACCGCCGACAAAAGCGTGTACACCGTAAGTCAACACCCGCCCGGTGCGCGTTCTGGATTTCTCCGGCTCCAGCAGAACTAACGAGACTTGATAGTAAGCCGCCAGCCGGAGAGGGAGTGAACCGGCGGTCCAGTAACTGACAGCTTCATTGTTCGGCACCGGATGCAGGTTGATTCGTAAACGGTTGCCGGCTCCAGCAAGTTCCGTCTCTTCGAGGATTTTGACGGTTTGGTTATTTACATCAATGAGTTCGGTAGAATCATCAATGCAGGGATAGTCGCGCAGCGTCTTGACAGCTAAACCCAGCAGTAGTTGCTCCCGGTACGCGCCCGTAGCATCTTGCAAATCGCTGCGAGCACAGAGTTGATAGTAGAGATTCAGGCCCATGGGTGTGTAACGGATCGGAGACTGATCGTTCCCAGACGGTGCAAGGTTTTTGAAATGCCCGTCTTCGGAAAGGTGATAGAGATAGAATGTCAAGACGTCACCCTCTTTAGGGCTATCCGGTGGTTCTGGTGACACGGTGAGTAGCGCGTCCAGCGGCCACACCGTTGAGGTTGCCGGAACATGCTCTTTGAGTAACACCTTGACTCGTGTTTCGATGAGCTTTACAAGCGCCTGAGTTACCAGTGAGATATCAAGTAGAGCCATAGCTACGATTGCCCCAATCCGAAGCGCAACTTGGAAGGCAACGCCTCACTGCGCTTCGACGTATTTGTTCCCAGATGAGTAGGGCGAGTTGGCGTAGGTTGTGGAGCATATAGGGGGGTAGGTACAACCTCGACGCTCAGTCGCCCGATGATCACGCGCGGTTCCTCGGAAGCCCGGTACGTCGGGGGTGTCGGTACGGGTGTAAGTGGGCGTAGGTGCGTCGGTGGCTGGTTTGTTCCCTGCCTGCTGTCCTCATTCGATGACGGTACTCGAACTGGCAAGAATGCATCCTGAGGTGTTGGGGGCGCTGCCTGTTCTGCCAGGTGAACAGCATCGTTCAGCCGGCGCAACACACGTGCAATAGTTCCAGCATTCCGCGAGGGGTCTATCTTATCGGAACCTTCCGCTAAGGGCTGCACTGTCGGCGGAACAATCGACGTACGTTTTTCCTCTGTGATATGATATGCGTCTTCTGTCCGCTCTGTTTTGGGCACGGACTCAAAAGTAACCTGCTGGACGCCGCCAATAGATGAAATCATCACACCAGGCAGGATTCCATCAGATGGTGATGAGAACTGCCTGTCGGTAGTATACAAAGCCGGTCTGCGCATATTTTCAGAAGACATTGCTGTCGAAGACATTGCTGTCGGAGACATTGCTGTCGGAGGAGATGCGTACTGAACCCCGGTCGGTACATTCCCTGCGACTACATGTTTAGTTATCGCGGATACGTTCTTCTGTCCAGGTATCCGGTCTGGGGCAGATGAGGGTGATTCAGGAGTTAGCGATGTGGGAACTGGGGAAAATGATGGGGTGACAACCTCAAAGGGATCGCTTCCCTCGCCACCTTCCATACCGGATGCCGTACGGATAAAAGGTACCAGATGAGGTGTTTCTGAACCGTTCGAGATGCGGGCGATCAACCTTTGCAAGTAGCGAGTCATGCATACCCCCTTTGTGAGCGCAGGATTTCAGCTTCGATCAGTGCCATGTAAGTTCTTCGTTGACTGCGCGTCAGGCTCAGGATATCCGATAAGCTCCAGCCATACGCAATGGCCAAATGATGTACCTCTCGGGCGAGTTGGCTACGTTCAGCTTGGAGCGCGGCAAGTAGATAGGATTGGATATCGAAATGGACAGACTGGAGTGCGCCACATTCTGGGCAACGAGCGTCTACTTCTAAATCCAGCACCGGGGCAACTTCATCCATTGCTTTCTGGAGGACATCCGGCTCGATTGCAGGATCACCCTTCGCCACACAGCGGCGCATCAGTTCTTTTTCCGCTTCTTCGGGGGAGAGATGCCAGACGGCATACTCATCCTCTCCGGTAAGTAGCCGGAAACGACGACCATCGGGCAGCTCGTAAGTGTTATCCGGTCTCCTTTTCACGCACACGGACTGTGCCTCACCTCGCAGTTTATCAAGCAGTTCCTGGAGCGAAAACTCCATGTCGAAGGGTGCGCCGCAACCAGAACAGTAAAGTGTGCTCTCAACACGCGGCCCGTAAGTCCGCTGGTAAACTGCTGCTAACAACCGGTCGCGATCTGATGCGGTTAAAGCGGCAGCAGAACCTGGGCTAATATGAGTACCCGGCACATTGACCAGCAACCGATCGAGAAGTTGGATAGCCGTTACGGTTCCGGTATCGAGCATCTCTTCTTCATCTCGACCGCAAATTTCACGCAAGGCAGCCCACGTGCCGCCTGGCGCCAGATCCAGGGTCACATAATCGACAGACATAATCAAACTCCTGAAGTGGCTATGTTTGTCATGCACGTTTATGCAGCACTAAGGTAGTTCCAAGATTCAAGTTAGCCAAAGTCCCCAGTGAAAACACCTGGTCTTGAAGATTTATTGTAACTATTCAGGTGGGATGCACTTTTACGCCTGAAATGACAGCGGGAAACGCAAAATCGCCGTTTTTGGCCTGGAATAAGTACGTCCCACCTTTAGGCTGAATAGTTACGATTTATTTTCCTGGAATGGCCGAAAAGCACTTTTAGATGGTGAGATTACGTTTCTGTTGGTTCGGGCGCCTCTGTATCTCGCTCCCAGCCTTCGTTCTGCAGCACCAAGCTCTCAATAGCAACGACATTGGCATTGGCATCCAGTTCAGGAAGCGTCTGGTATTCCGATACCCAGCAGCGATAGACTTTGTAAGCTTTGGCTACAACACCTTGTTCATTGAGCAACTCAATGATGATGTCTTTGCGAAAGTTCTTGAGCGAGATAGCCGCGTCGCCATCGGTGTGATAGATCAGATTGGCCCACTTTTCGAATTCCGGGTCGTGGGTAATCCCACGTTCGAGGGTGATTGGCTCAAACTTCCACGCGCCAGGAGAGACGCGTGCAGTACTGGGATCACCGCCTTCGCGATGGCTGACTGGCTCGGTTGATCGCTTAAGAGCCGTGATTTTGCTGACCCCGGCTACATACTTCCCATCCCATTTGATACGGAATTTGAAGTTTTTGTATGGGTCAAAACGATATGTTTTAACGCTAAGCTGTGCCATCAGAACCTCCTCATTCGTCGAATCAGGCTGCTTCGAGCTGCCCGGCGATTTGCTGAAGCGATAAGATAACAAATTCAGCGGGTTTGAGCGGGGCAAACCCGACGATGATATTGACAATTCCCAGGTTGATGTCAGCCTGTGTCGTAGTTTCGGAGTCGCACTTGACGAAATAGGCTTCCTTTGGCGTTAGCCCCTGGAAAGCACCCTGGCGAAACAGGCCGTGCATAAATGCGCCGACATTGAGCCGTATCTGGGCCCAAAGCGGCGCATCGTTAGGTTCAAAGACAACCCATTTCAGTCCTCGGTAGAGGCTTTCTTCCAGAAAGAGAGCCGTCCGTCGAATGGGGATATAATTATATTCGCTGCCGGAGTTGTTATAGCCAAACATAGTGCGCGCACCCCAGTTGACGATGCCATCCAGGAAAATGCGGATGGTGTTGATCGCGTTGGGGTTGAGGACCCCGTTTTCCCGATCGCTAAAACGCTGCTCAATGCCGATGATGCCGCGAATATCGGCTTCCGTGCCGGCTGGAGCTTTCCACACCCCGCGACTGGCATCGATGCGAGCCATCAGTCCGGCAATAGCGCCTGCGGGACCAACGTTAATATTATGACCGTTCTTCTTGATGGTCAGGCGTGGGTAGAAAATAGCGCTGTAATCTTTAACCAGGCCCACGCGCAACCCATTAACCCCGTTTTGAGGATGAGTAGCTGCCTGAACATCCCGCCACGTTGGGGCATCCATCAACAAGAAGGCACGCCGTTCCTGGCAAAAGACGCTGGCAGGTCCCCATAGACTTTTTACCGTGTCTGATGTATGTCCACTATCTCTGGGCAGGATCAACAAATTGAAGAGACCGATCTCCTTTTCCGCCGCAGTATAGGCGTTTGCGTAATCGCTGAGCAACGGCGCAGCGCCGTCATTGCCGGCGACGCCGTTGGCCTGGAAATTGCCTTGACCGGTAGCGCCCAGACTGTAGCAGCGCACGTTAGGGATAAAGTGGCCACCGATGTCGACTCCATCGGCGCCACTTGTAGAAATTGCACCCTGATCGTTATCACTGCCGGCAGTCGGAATCAACGCCAGCCGCAATCCCCACACCTCGGCCGACCATGGGAAGATGGGATCGTTGACCCGTGCATCGTTAACGGCCGCGGCCAAAATGCCCAGTTTTTCGCGGATACCGTCGTTGTTGCCTGTAATGCTGGGGGTCAAACCATCCTGGTACACACGGGCACCGACTGCAGCATCAGTGATCAGGGTACCCCCTAGCAGCACGTTCGTTGCGCCGATCGTCATCGTATTGAATGCCGTTTGCGCTTGTTCGGCCAGATCCACCAGGCCGCTGATGTCAAAGACTGTGCCTGTAGCAGCCGGCCGGTTGGCCGCGTAACGGGAAACCTCCAGGCCACCCTGAGCCGCCCCTAACATCAGTGCTCCGGCCAGATCGTTGCTGGCCGCCGGTTCAATGATAACATCACCGTTAGCAGAGGCAATTCGCAGCAGCACCGTATCCTCATTATCGGCGCCGGCCGGACCGGCCGGTCCAGTTTCCATACTCACAGTCACAGCGCCGCTCAACAGGGTTCCGTTGATGCTATTCTGGACTTCGCCGGCCAAATTGTTGCGAATATTCGCCTCCGTATCCAACGGGGCATTACCAAACACAAGCGTAGAAAGATCGACGTGCACAAATGAGTTGCCGTCAACACTAATACGGAAGCAATTGGCAGATGCCGTAGAACCGATAAGGGCTTGCCAATGGGCGCCGAATATGGCGTCTGTCCGGCTGGGAATCGGGCGACTGGATTGGGAGTATCCCTGTGCTGCGGGAGCGACTCCCAGATCGGTCAGCGTAATCAGGTTTGAATTGTTATTGATTTGATCCACGACGTAACGCCCGGCGGCAGGGTTCATGCTGAGGTCTGCGAACGGCTCAATATTGCTCTTAATGCTGTTGCCCAGATTGTTCTGAACCCATTGAAAGACTTCCAGATTAAAGGTGGACTCGGGAGCCAAGGTATGGTAGGTTACAGCCAGCCGTATCGACTCGCCGACCAGACCGGGCGATTTGGCCGTCGCGGTCAATACTTCTGTTCCTGCTTCGTTTCTCAGATTGACCTTAGCGGCGACTGCCCCGTTGGCAATTCGAATGACCCAGGCCTGTGTTCCCCCATTCAGAAAAAAGAGGTGTATGGCGTCGGCTAGTTCGCTGCCGGCATCCTCAGAGGTAAATTTCCTTTCAAAGTCGCTGTAGCTCAAACACAGCACAGGTGAGTTTAATGGCCCCTGCCGGGTGCGACCGATAAAAAGAGCTATTGAGGTCGACACGCCAGCAATCGTCTTGACTCCACTTGCCACCTCCTGAACATATACGCCAGGATAAGTTGGTGTAACAGGCATCGTATTACTCTCCTTTCATGACCTACATTCCGTTAGTACCAGTCACGGTTTTGACTGATTGGATACGGGGAAAATGTGGCACAACTGATGCAAGCATGACGACAATCCCTATCTACAAATGGCTGCAAATCACAGTATTTTGCATCTAGAGGCTTTGAGCTTCACCATCGTGCCAAATCGAAACACTATGAGCTTCCGTAAACCACGACAAGAGCAGAAAGGTGAGGGTGTAAAGATGTGTTGATGTGTTGATGAAATAGACTAACACAATATATAACAATTATATATGAAGGAGATGGTGATGTCAATAGTGTTTTACCTGGTCCTATATGGAACCTTTCCCCACACCAGCACGTCATCATGATATAGACTTTGGCACTCTATCGATCCTGTCCAAATTGGAGTACAATGGTTGTAGCCAAACCTGATAGTAACTATTCAACTTTAAAGTGGGACGCACTTATTTTGAGCTAAAAACGGTGATTTTTGCGTCTTCCACTGCCATTTCGGGTGTCGAAGTGCATCCCCCCAGAATAGTTACACCTGATGTTATTGGCGACATGCCGCGACTACCTGACTAATTTTCAGGAGGGTAAAATGAAACGAAAAACCTGGCTATTACTTCCGCTGAGCCTGCTGCTACTGACCGCCTTCGCGTGCAGCCTTATCCCACAGAGGACAACGCCCACACCCGAACCGGTGTCCACTATCACGCCGCGCCCCACCGCCACGCCGCTGCCGCCCAAGCCTGTCGTGCCGTACACCGCTGTGCCGGCCGATATGCTCTCGCCCATCATCGTGCAGCGCAGTCC
>JAFGFI010000213.1 GCA_016931185.1 Anaerolineae bacterium | reverse complement strand
TTACGGGGCGTGGTCCTGTAGCCTGGCGGTTGACCGCCGGGCGCTGACCGCAGTGCGCCATTACCGGATTATTTTCTTAATTTTCATTAGCTTAATTTTCATTAGCCGCACAATCCGGCACAAAGTATAACTTTTGAAGTAGATACGTTACCCTAATAAAAAGTGTCCGCTAGCTAGAAGTTATTTTAATCATTGAGGAAATTATCTATGCACATATCTGTTATTCTAGCCCATCCAAATCTCAATAGTTTTAACCATGTCATTGCCCAAACGGTCGTGAATACACTGAAGGTGAATCAGTATACCGTTTGGTTTCATGATTTGTATGCTGAGGGCTTTGATCCCATCTTACCCTACGAAGAATTCCCGAAAGGCGCACCGCTACCGGCCAATATCCAACATTACTGCGATGAAATTGCAACGGCAGATGGCATTGTGATTGTGCATCCTAATTGGTGGGGGCAGCCGCCCGCCGTTCTCAAGGGATGGGTGGATCGCGTTATTCGTCCTGGTGTGGCGTATAAATTCCTGGAAGGTGATGGCGGTGAAGGCGTGCCTGTCGGTTTACTCAAGGCAAAAGTTGCCCTGATCTTCAACACGGCCAATACACCGGAAAGACGGGAAAATGAAGTCTTTGGCGACCCGCTGCAACTGTTGTGGAAGAACTGTATCTTCGATCTGTGCGGTGTGCCGGTGTTTTACCGGAAGATGTACCGGGTGATTGTGACCAGCACGATAGAAGAGCGACAAGCCTGGTTAGCGGATGTGCAGGCGATAGTGAGAAGCTATTTTGTGAAGAACGCATGATCAATTGGCCTATTATCACTTCTATCAAAGACCCTAAAATAGTCGAGGCCCGAGACCTTACTTCAGCAACAGGGCGCAGGCACGCGCATAAATGTTTGCTTGAAGGAGAACAAATCATACATTGGGCATTACAGCGAAATACGCCCATCGATTACGTGTTGTTTCACAACCGTGTAGAGAATCATCCCTTGCTTGACGCTCTGGTGGAACACAATGTGACTTGTTATGCCGTCTCCGATGGCATCTTAAAAAAGGTCACAGATACCCGGTATCTCATTCCTTTCGTGGGTGTAGCACGGGTTAAGCCCCTTCCCGAAGAATACACAATGGGTAATTTTGTCATTCTGTTGGACGGGGTACAGGATTATGGCAACATCGGCACGATTATTCGCACAGCGCAGGGATTCAGCATCCGCGATCTTCTAACCAGTGAGCCTGATTTCGACCTTTACTATCGAAAAACCATTGAAGCCTCACGCGGTCATGTGTTTGATACACGATTGACCCCTTGCGCTTCAAGTGTGGCGGCGGTGCAACGATTAAAAGCTGACGGTTATCAAATCGTTGCTACAAGTTCGTATGGAGACAATTTGCAGACGCTGGCAAAGCTAGAAAATAAGCCACTGGCTTTAGTTGTGGGAAACGAGACGGAGGGCGTTTCGGACATTGTATTGCAAAATGCTGACCTGGTTGTGCAAATCCCGATGCATCCTCAAGTGGAATCCCTGAATGTGGGGGTTGCTACCGGCATTAGCGTGTATGAACTCAAACTCAAATTGGTGATAACTATGTTGACACATTATATCCGGAAAACTTTGGGCCGCGAGATCAATGTTGCGGCGAAACTGGTACAGTATGCTCTAGATACTGCATTGGCGCGCGTATCACACTTTAATGGTACCCAGGTTATTTTGTTAATGGTGTTAAAGTGTGATAGCGTGATGACGCTGGAGCAAGTTGGCAAAGATACTGCGACTTTCGGTGAAGCATTACAGACCTTACTTTCCCCTTTGCTGGAAGAGCATTACGTCCAATATGTTGATATTGAAGAAACGTCGATTACCCTGACCGAAAAAGGAGAACAACTTTTGGGGCAACTATGGAACCTCGTCGAAACTTCCGAAGCGCAAGCTCTGGAAGGGTTTTCGGAGGTAGAGAAGCAACAGTTGCTGGATTATTTACAGCGGATTCAGGCCAACTGCATGCGATTTGTTTAAAATCTAGCTACCGGACACTTTTTCACAACAGGTATGTAGCCGCAATTAGGTTGGATTATGCGACTAAAATCGCTTTTAAGTAGGTATTTTTTGATTTCGAGCGTAGCTCGAAATCAAAAAATACCCTCTTTTCCGGTGGCCTTAGCCGCACAATCCGGCTCGAAGTGTAATTTTTGGGGTAGATATGTTACCCTAATAAAAAGTGTCCGGTAGCTAGACTTAAAATAATTGTTATGTGTTCGCTTAGTTTTATGGCGAGAGTATTTACATTGGCGCGTTAGAGAAAAGAGCGGCTTAGGTGCAACAGGTTCTACGACTCAAAAACAGACCTGCATTTTGTCTATTTATGGCATTTATGCTAACCCGAACCTTTTTACTTCTATTGGGCTACATCGCTGTGATGTACTTGCCCATACAGACCGGTGAGGGGTATGATCGCATAGATACATCTCCTCTTTTAGATATGTGGTATCGTTGGGATGCCGGGTATTACACTGCGATTGCGACTTACGGATATAGCTGGGCCGTTTTTCATAAAGTTACGGCGGATATGGCTTTTATGCCTCTGTATCCGTTGGCTATCCGGGGCCTTAATACGATGGAACATTGCTCGACACGCGCGTGTGCAACACTAAACGGGATATTGATTTCCAATCTGGCATTGTTGATCTCTATATACATATTGTTTGACTTTATACAAATACAAGAGGGGGATACTATCGCCTATCAAACCGTAGCTTTGTTGTTGTTATCTCCCTTTAGTGTTTTCTTCTCGGGTGTGTATACAGAATCCTTGTTTCTATGTCTTAGTTTGTTAACCTTCCTGGCGCTGCACAAGGATCGTTTTATCCTGGCTATATGTACTGCCAGTTTAGCATGTCTCACACGCACGGTGGGATTAGCCTTATATTTTCCCTTAATGATCTGGGTCTGGCAAAAATATTGGCGAGTACAGGGCAATTTAGATACTATACTTCTGTCCATACGTCGCTTTTTGACCCCCCTTGCTGCCCACATCCCTGTTTTTATTTTTATAGGATATATTGCGTTCATGGGTTGGCATGTGGGTGATTGGACAGGATATTTCAAGGCCAACGCACTGTTCTGGAAACGCGACGGGCCGGGACATCTTATTTACTGGTTAGTGATGCGTGAGGGGGGATCGGTGGATGATATGGTATTTGCCGTTCTCTATATTATTCTTGTAATCTTCACCTGGCGTAAAGATTTGACGTTAGGGGGATTTGCTCTTGCTGCTATTGCATTGCCACTTCTCAGTGGTAATTTAGCATCTATGCGTCGCTATGGCAGTGTGGTGTTCCCTTTTTATTGGACATTGGCACAACAGGCAAATCGGGCAAACAAACTATCACTTATATATCTAGTTTCTATAGTATTATTGATAATATATACGCTCCAGTTTGTTACCTGGCATTGGGTAGCGTGAAGGATTGAAAATGAAAAATATTATTCTTACCGGATTTATGGGGACGGGTAAAACAACTGTTGGGCAAGAAGTTGCCCGGCAATTGGACCGGTCGTTTGTGGATATGGACGGTGAAATCGAACTTCGAGCAGGAAAACCTATTTCGCGCATTTTCGCAGAGGATGGAGAACCGGCATTCCGCGAAATAGAGGCTATTCTGTGTGCGGAGTTGAGTGCGCAGGATGAACTGGTTATCGCTACGGGGGGAGGCGCGCTGCTGAACCCGATGAACCGTAAATGGTTGCAACGCAGTGGTATTGTCATTTGCCTGGATGCCGAACCGGATGAAATTCTGCGGCGCGTGCAAGATAATGAAACACGACCGCTGCTCAATGTGGACGCCCCACAGGCTGAAATTGCTCGACTGCTGGCAGAACGCAGCGAGGCTTATGCTGTTATTCCGTGGCATATCGAGACGACTGGCCAAAGTGTAGACACTATCGCTGCGCAGGTACTCACATTGGCAGAAATGATCGTACTGCCTGTACAGCATCTCGATGGTGAATATCCCATCTACATTGGTTACGGGTTACTGGAACATCTTGGAGGTGCGTTGCAAGCTGCCGGGGTACGTAAGGAGACGGCAGTCGCTATTGTCACGAATACCGTTGTCGGCCCCCTATATGTCGCGCAAGTTGAAAGCATATTGCAAAGAGCAGGCTACTGGCCTTTCGTTTGTATTATCCTTGATGGTGAACAATACAAGACACTGGATACAGTACGCACGCTCTACGATCAATTTCTCGACCATAACTTTGATCGCAGTGGGACGGTGCTGGCACTGGGAGGCGGGGTCACGGGTGATATCGCGGGCTTTGCGGCGGCGACTTTTATGCGCGGTGCGCGCTTTGTGCAGGTCCCCACTTCGTTGTTGGCGATGACCGACGCCAGCGTTGGCGGCAAGACGGGTGTGGATTTGCCGCAAGGCAAGAATCTCGTCGGCGCGTTCAAACAACCGGAGTTGGTGCTGATCGACCTGGACGTACTCAAAACCCTGCCTGTAGCTGAGTTTTGTTCCGGGATGGCGGAGTTGATTAAGCACGGCGTGATTGCGGATGCGGGGTTGTTTGAAGATTTAGAAAATTACGAATTACGAATTACGAATTACGAATCAGCGAATCAGCGAGTTAGCGAACCACTCAATTATTTAACCGCCATCCTTCCCCCTTTAATCCTATCCCGCTCCATTCAGGTTAAAGTTGCTATAGTACAAGAAGATCCTTTCGAGCGTGGTCGCCGGGCGGTGTTGAATTTGGGGCATACATCGGCGCACGGGTTGGAGCGTGTGAGTGATTTTACGCTGCGGCATGGGGAAGCGGTCGGCATTGGAATGGTTGTCGCGGCGCGGATTGCGGAAGTATTGGGGCGCGCAGAGCCGGGATTGGCAGGGCGTATAGCCGCAATGTTGGGTGCCTGGGGGCTGCCGGTCACAATTCCTGCTTTCAATGTGGGTGAAATCTGGGAAGCGATGACCCACGATAAGAAAAAGTATGGTAAGACTCTGCGCTGGATATTGCCCAGTGCCGTCGGCAATGTGGAGATTGCGGCAGACGTGCCAGAGACCCTTGTAAGGCAAATTTTGTGTGAGATGGGAGCGAAAACGAATGACGAATGGCGAATTACGAATAACGAATCAGCAGATCGGCGAAGCAGCGAATCGACAGACTGGCGAGTTACCAGATGATGGTTGGCGTCACCACTGCCTGACCTCGTCCCCTTCCAATATCCAACATCCAACATCCAAAATATTAGTCCTACACGGTCCGAACCTCAATTTACTAGGGCGAAGGGAGCCGGAGACTTATGGGCATATAACATTGGATGCAATCAACGCGGCATTGTTAGAAGCTGCAACAGGGCGCGCCGAGTTACGTATCTTGCAATCTAATAGCGAAGGGGCATTGATTGACGCACTGCATGCTGCGATGGACTGGGCCGAGGGTGTACTCATCAATCCTGGTGGATATACACACACGAGTGTCGCGCTACGCGACGCCATTGCGGGCACTGGGCTGCCGGCGGTAGAGGTGCATTTATCCAACATCCATGCCCGCGAAGAATTTCGCCATACCTCCCTTATCGCTCCTGTCTGTGTGGGACAGATATGCGGGTTTGGCTGGCGGAGTTACTTGCTGGGGCTGGAAGCGTTATTGGCACACATAGAATCGAGAATCGAGAACCGAAGAATTGCGAATTGCGAATTGCGAATTGCGAATTGCGAATTATCCTCTCCTCCAACTATCCGGCCATCTGAGCAACCAACGCAAAAACGAAATCCTCAACCTGCCATTCGTTTGCGCAATCTCCCGCCCTATCCTTTCGCGCGATGGGCGAAGGAGGTAGTGCGCGTGCAGCGACAGGGTATGGACATGATCCGTCTCGATATAGGTAACCCGGATATGCCGCCGGCTGAGGACGTGATCGAAACCTTATATACGTCGGCAAAGGAAGCTAGCCACCATGGCTATTCGGGCTATCGTGGCTTGTCTGTGTTCCGGCAGGCGGTAGCCGGCTACTATGCCCGTCGTTTTGGGGTCACGCTGGATTCTGAAACGCAGGTCGTACCCCTCATTGGATCTAAAGAAGGTATTGTCAATATCGCGCTGGCCTTTCTCGATCCCGGTGATGTGGTACTGGTTCCCGACCCCGGATACGCGCCTTACACCGGTGGGGCGCGGCTGGCAGGAGCGGATTACGTTACGTATCCCTTGTTGGCAGAGAACAATTTTCTGCCTGATTTCGATACGATCCCTGCTGATATCGCTGACCGGGCAAAGTTGATGTGGTTAAATTATCCGAATAACCCCACCGGGGCTATCGCCGACCTGGATTTCCTGGCGCGGGCGGTGGAATTTGCCCATCGCCGCGCTTTGCTGTTGTGCTACGACGCCCCCTATTGTGATGTTACCTACGATGACTATGTTGCACCGAGCATCTTACAAGTAACCGGGGCGGTGGACGTTGCAGTGGAATTTAACTCACTGTCGAAAACTTTCAATATGGCCGGTTGGCGGCTAGGAATGGCTGTGGGTAATCCTGAAGCTCTGGCGGCACTGGCACAGGTGAAATCGAACATGGACTCGGGGATATTCCATCCACTGCAGGAAGCTGCTGTGGAAGCGATCTCGAAGACCGGCCCGGCATGGTTTGTCCGGCGTAATGCCCTATACCGCGAGCGCTTTGATATACTCATCCGGGGAGTTCAAGCTATTGGCATTGCTGCTCAGATACCTAAAGCCGCGCTCTATCTTTGGGCGCAAATTCCGTCCGGTTGGTCTTCGTCAGAGGCGTTCGCGCTGGCTGTGATGGAACAGACCGGGGTTGTTATCGCGCCCGGTTCCTTCTTTGGCCCGGCGGGGGAGGGATATGTGCGCATCTCCGCCACCGCGCCGACAGAAAAACTGTGCGAAGCGATGGAGAGATTGCAATATTTCAAAAAAGCGTGAGTTTTCTCAGCGGTCTTAACGGGCTCGAACGGATTGCCGTTAAAGTCCGTTAAGGCCGTTGAGACTCATTCACTCCGAGATCGGCTGGACACTTCCCGATCCACTGATATCTGTATCAATGGCGGGATTGCCCGCATAACGTACGGAACCATTGCCACTGATCTCTACATCTAGCCTTTCGTATACCCAGATCACAGCGGAGCCACTGCCGGAAATGTGAATGTCTGCTTCGTTGCTTTCTAAGGTCTTGGCTCTGTACTCCCCAGATCCGCTGACGGTGACATTCTGCTCGCCTACTCCGCCCCCGGCAATATCCAACTTGCCGGAGCCACTGATATTTACCTTGAGCCGGTCGGCGGTGAGTTTTGCCATCTTGATCGAACTGCTTCCACTAATATCCACCGAGAAACGTTCTGCTTCCAAGTCCTGCGTTTCGACATCCGCTGTCCCAGAAACTTCAACTTTATCCAGTTCCTTGACGGTCAAGTAAAAGTTGACCGGTTTCTTGGGATGCAGGTTAATGCCACGCTGTGTGCCGATTTCCAAAGTGTTACCATGCACTTCCGTCGTCAGGTAAGGTAATAAATTATCCTCAGCTTCTATGGTCAATCCTTCTTCTTTTCCAACCTCAATGTAAAGATTCCCAATACCTGATATCACAACTCCGTCAAAGTTATGTACATGACGTTTTTCCGTTTCTACTTTGCCGGACCCGCGCATTATTTTCATTCCGGGAAAGGCACATGCCAGACTGCTGAGCAGTAGACCCAATGCCAAAAGACTTACCCATACTTGTTGTCGCATTTTTATCCCCCTGTTTCGTGTTTGTAATTCTATTACGCGATGAATTGGAGGAAGTTGCAGGGATGCTGGTGCATGGTATTGATTTTGTCATTTTTTAAGGTTATAATTAAATTAAAAAAACTCTATAGGGATTGGACCATAAAACTTATGTGGCGAGTATAACCGGTGGGGTACCAGGAACGCGCTATGGAAAGCGCGGCTACATACCGACACTTGTGCGCTAACAAATTTACATAATCAGAGAGGTTATAAAATGTCATCAAAAGTTTATTGTCAAGGGAAAGTTTTTAAAATGTTTGCCAGGATGTTCTTGCTGCTTGCCATGTTGTGGGCAGGAAGTGGATGCGACACGCCCGTAACAACAACTCCGCCCTCTCCGCCCATGCATACGGCTATCCCCAGTTTGGCACCTACAGAGACGGCTATGCCTGTGACAGAGGATTTGGATATCTCTGAAGAACCCGCTCCCGAAGCCCCAGAGGTCGCCGGTACAAATAATGCATTGCCCCGTCTGAGCGAAGAAGAAGAAATTGAAATCGGGCAGGAGGTTGCCGTGCAAGTGGAGCAAGAATATGGCATCTATCGTAACCCCGACGCGTTGTCACGGGTGACCGCTATTGGAGAGCGCATCGCTCCTCACAGTGATCGCCCTCAATTGGTGTATCATTTCACCTTACTGGACACAGATGAGATCAATGCTTTCGCTGTGCCGGGTGGATTTATTTATGTGACACGTGGTATGCTTGATTTTGTGGCCTCGGATGATGAACTGGCGGGGATTATTGGCCATGAAATCGCTCACGTGGCGCGTCGTCACGGTGCGCAGAAGATCGAGGCTATCACGTTGGCGATCGCTGCCGGGGAAGCTGCCGGCAAACGTGTGCCAAGGCTCAACACCATTTATCAGCGTAAATCTGCGCAAATCGCTGCAACGATGACCGAAGTCCTCGTCTTTCGCGGTTGGAGTCGCAAGCAGGAATATGCTGCCGATACGTATGGCACGCTCTATATGGCCGCAGCAGGCTACGACCCCCAGGCCATTCTCGTAATCTTCGGGCGTATGCAACAACAATTCAGCCCCAACACGCCTGGTCCGGCAGCCAGGTTACTCTCTACACATCCCCCTTTTGAGCAGCGTATTGAGAATGTTGAGAAAACGATTACGGAATATGGCTTATAGCACAACAGTACCCAGGTTGGATGGGTTGATGAAAGTTTGCCTAATCTACAGTAGTCACAGATGTAAAGCGTAAAACGTGAAGTGTGAAAAAATCTCACACAAAAGCGGGTGGCTTATCAAATTGCCACCCGCTTCTTCAAAGGAGGAGAAACAATGAACACTTTTGCCCCGACGCATTCTTATAATAACAGATTATGGCTATTTTTACCTGACGCCTACCTAACGTTTTACTGACGATATGAAAACAATTGCGGAAATCGCTCATACAACCACGATTTTCGTTCCTTTCCCATATTTAATATAGTGCAAGTTATCTTCATAATCCGTTGGTGGATCTACCCAGCGGAATATCCATTTCGCTGCTTCATTGGGAACATTCACACAGCCGTGACTTTGAGGGCGGCCATAGTCGTGGTGCCAATAAGTGCCGTGGATGGCAACGCCGGAGCCGGTGAAGTAAACGGGAAACGCAATGCCGGGCAAATCGTAATATCCCGTTCCCTCTCCCCCAATCATTCGCTGCGCGTGATGTTTAGAGAGTACGTGGAAAGTACCACGTGGTGTGGGCGTTGCCCGTCCTCCTGACGCGATGGGTGAGCTGAATATAGGATATTGTCCTTCAAAGCAGGTCAAGCGTTGCTCCGCTAAGCGGATTTGTATCCACTTATCCAAAGGCCAGGAGGAGAGCTTGACTTGATCCTCCGGCGGCAGGTGCCGCCACTCACGCGGACAGATAGCAGAGATTGGGGCTAGATCGGAGGGCCGGAGTGGCTGTGCCGCTGAAGCCGGGATGTAAGGGCCAGGTGACCAGGTCACACCGTCACTAAGTTGGTACCACCACGCGCCTAGCTCATCGGTGAGTGCTGCGACTACCCTGTACACCGTTCCGTAATAGATTTTGGGTGAGAACGGGCTTCCTCCTGGCTGCCAGCGTGCGTCAGCAATAGGCACGCAAATCTGGCACCAGAAACCCGGTGCGGAAACGTCCTTTACGATGTCCTGGGTGGGTGTATCCTCAACCGGCTGGACAAAACTGCTGTGAATAAATCCCTCATCAATCTGAAACCAATAGGGGTTGCTGGCCCACGGCCCCGGCCCCTTCACGGTTGCCAACAGGGGCATAATGTCATCTCGCTGCTTCCAGGTGATAAATTCAGCCGCAGTATCCGGTTCGCGTCGCACTGTCTGTCGCAGCCAGGATGAAACCCGGCCCAATGAAGCTGGCGGCGTGGTTTTTTCCATTGCCGGCGGAGAAGCTAACTCCTGTCCATAAATCTGCAATACAGGCTTAGGAATCAAGGCTGTTGCTAGTGCGGCCCTACCTAATTTTAACATTGCCCGTCGTGTCAACACGTGCTCGCTCGGTATCTTCATTTTCTTTTGAATAATCCTCCCAAAGAAGGTGTATTCACGCGTATTTTATAGGCCATCAGTCTGGAATTGTCGGGATCGATGGACTCCCACATATTGAGCCAGGAGCGTGCTGCCTCCTTATTCCCTTCCGCTAGGTGTAATTCGATAAAAGCCGCGCTCATATTCGAAAATTCGCTGAAGTGTAATTTTTTGCGCCGGAGCAGTGGCTCTAATAATTCGTGGGCACGCTCATAATCTTTATCCTGTATCGCAAATTGTGCCATCGTCACGCGGGCAAAAAGATAATGGGGGTCACGTTGGTGCAATTCCTGAATCATCTCCTCGGCTTTTTTATGCTCACCGCGCATTTCATAGACTACAGCCAGATTATTGAGGAGTCCAATTGCATCTGGCTGTAGCTCTAGGGCCTGCCGGAGTAGTTGCTCGCCACGTTCCCAATCTTTCTCCTGTAAAGCCGCGGCCGCTTCTCCGGCTAACCTCGCTGTCCTGGGAGAAAAATTGTCCTTATCCTCAGATTCATCACCGATCTCAAAACCCATCAATAGCAGATCTTGCCATTCTCCATGCGTATAGAGTTGGACATCGCCGCCGGGGATCACACCCTTCTCAACCAGGAATTGCGCAGCCCGAGTCCGTAGCGTATCCGGGCCATGGGTGCTGAATACAAATGCCTCAAGTGCTTCGTAGATCTCCGGTGTATCAATGAAGAAGGCCAGATGGACTGCCATCCCACGTCCCATTGGATCCCCGCGCTCTAAAAGCACAGGGATTAAACGTACGACTTCTGGATATTTCTTCATATACCGGCGTATAGCACTGTCAATCTTGGCCTTCCCACCGGGTGTTTCCACAATTTTCACTGTGGCTAATAGGTCCTTCAACGCGCGTTGACCTATCCAATTGGCAAACGGAAAAGCCCAGGGCGCGTGCTGTTCTCCTACGGGTTGGCGCAAATCATCAAGATTCTCTTTCGCTAAGAAAAAATCGCGCTGAATCTTGAGTGACTTTTGCCAAAGGCGGCGCGCTACCTCTTCGCGACCTAGCCGCATCTCGGCAACCGCAGCCAGATGGTAGAGCATTGCGTTTGCTACCTCTTCCTCAACTTCACCCGTCTCCTCTGCCATTGGGAATAATGCTACCACCGCTTCGTCATCACCTAAGAAGGTGAAGGCTTCCATCTGTTTTAACACTTTTTCAGATGCCGCATCTGGAGAAGTCCGCAGCCGTTCTGCATAAGCCAGGGCTTCCTCACGCCGTCCTTCAAGACACAAAAAATGTACCAAATTTGCCAGCGCGTGAACGTTATAGGGTTCGTAAGTCAATACCTCTTCTGCCGTCTCTATCGCGCGTGCCAGCCGTCCCTCTAACCAATAAGCCAGGCTCAAATTGTTATGAGCCGGCGCAAAGTGCGGGTATTGTCGTAAAATTCTCTGGGCGATCTGTCGCACCTGTGAATAATCTTCTTGAGCCAGACATACCTGCATCTCTTCATGGCGCGTGGCAAGTGCCCAGGCTTCAGGCGTGGGTTCCATACCTAATTCAGAGAAAAGTTGGGGCATAGCTTCCTCTAGTTGAAGAATGGCCTTATGCGCGTTAGCGGCCTGTGGAGCATCCGGCCAACGTTCTACGCTCGTGCGAAACATTTGCAGTGCTAATACAGGACGATTCATGTTCAAATAGGCCCCGGCCAATCCATACATTGCCTCTACATTGTCAGGGTCAGCTTTTACCAGACGCTCTAAGGTATGTTGATACAACTCAATATTCTGAAGTTCGTAATATACATTAACTAAGAGCGTTAAGATTTCTGGATGATTGGAATAGCGCCGATCCAAATCCACCAATCTATCTCGTGCCTGTTCCCATTGCTTCCGCTTCATCAGGCGTTCAACTTCTTCTAATTCGTCGAAAAGGCGTTGTGATATTCTGGGGGGAGTGGGCGTGCGATGTTGAGGACGTCGTTTTTCTTTTCGTTTTGCCATATAACTTTATCCTTTCTTATGTGGTCTTATTTTTTTTATTATACCGCAGCCTGACAAGTTAGAAATCTTTTGACTTATACAGTTTGCTCTTTTTCCCTCTTGACAAAAATCAGAAAGTGTATTACAATATTACACGTAATTCAATTACAAAGGCTTACAGATACAGAGTTAAATAATTACCATTAGGAGGTTAATAATGAGCGAAGAAAAGTTCGTTGAGGAAAATGTGGTCGAAATGCCTCAACCCGAAAAACACACGGTGGAAGTAGAAATTAAAGAAGAAACTCCCGATCCAGAGGCCAAGACGGGAAAAGGGGAAGCGAAAAGTGCAGCCGCTAGTGGAAAGAGTGTTTCAGAATCCCTGCGAGAAACCTGGAAACAGGTGGAGACGTTTGGCGAGGCCCTCAGCATTGCTTTACAGGGGCGCGGCAATGTGGTGATGGTTCGCGTGAATGATATCGCTCTTGAACACCTGGATATGCTGGTCGAAGCAGAGGTCACCAAGAGTCGCTCCGAAAGTGCAGCGTTCCTGATTGGAGAGGGGATCAAGGCCAATGATGCTTTATTTGAGCGGATTGGCTCGATTACCAAAAAGATCTCGGAGTTGCGTGAGCAGCTACGTGAGGAAGTCCATTTAGATAAAGAAGCGTAATTTTTCTAGGAGGGTTAAGTTAAAATGAACGAGCAGAAAACCATTGAAGTTGAGGCGGTGGAAACACCTTCGCTGGACGGCGTTGTTAATGAACTCGACCGTCTGTTTGAGTCCCTGGGTAAGGCTGTCGTGGCGACTGTACAGGACCTTTCAAATCTCATGATCATCCGTACCGATGCTGAAACCCGCAACCGGATGGATCAGATGGTCGACGCGGGCCTCGTCGAGAATCGCCGCGATGCTGCTACTATGCTTATCAAAGAGGGCCTTCACGCCAAGGGGGGGGTGTTCGAGAAGATAGATCGCACGAGCGCGCAGATTGCTGAACTCCGCCAGCAAGTGCGTGGTATTGTTGGCAACGGTAGTTAAATTCATTACGTAAAAAACCGGGGTTTGGGGTCACGTGAACGTGACTTGAAACCCCGGTTTTTTTTCTTTTTCCCGCTTTTTCGACTATACTAACCTAAGTTGCTATCTATCACGTGAATTTCTCTTTTTCGCCCCATAGAGGCGAAAAAGAGAGGGGAAAAGAGGTTTTTTTTCGCACGCGGCAAGAGGCCGCGTGCGAAAAAAACACCCTTTTCTCTTCCACTACCACAAGGTAGCAACTCGCGTTATACTATTGGCATAGTTCTGGTGTTAAAGAGAATTAATAACTGACAACTGATAACTGTTTTGTAAGGAGAACATTATATGCTTATTACGCACAAGAAAACTCGAAAAATTATGAATTGGGTTATTATCATTCTGGTATTTTTGCTTTTTGCCTGGTTTTTTTCCTCATCGTTAATTACACTTTATACCGATTATCTCTGGTTTCAGAGTCTTGATTATACCCAGATTTTCACCCGGCGACTTGCCACCTCCCTTGGCCTGATGTTGATCACGAGTCTCATCGCCGCCGGCTTTTTGTTGCTTAACTGGGTTGTCGTACCTCATTGGATCGCACCCAAAGCGGAACTCACAGGTTCTGTTCCCTTTGCATCCTACTTTCAAGCGTCATCTAAGACGAGCGGTTCCAAACCTAAGACATTTACCGTTTCTACTCGCCCCCTCCGCCGCACGTTTACCCTTTCTGCCATTGCTGTAGGGGTGATCATTGGCTTGACCTTGATGTATCAATGGGATACGTATTTGCTTTCCCGCCAGGGTCAACCTTTTGGGATCGGCGATCCTATCTTTAATCAAGACATTGGCTTCTATATCTTCGATCTCCCGTGGTATAAGGTTCTGCTCAATCGGCTCCAAACCCTGATTGTCTTGACCACCATCGGTGTGGTTGTCCGTTATGCGATGTTCGGGCAATTGGAAGCGCGCCGCACCGTCACCCACATGTCGCTTTTAAGCTCCTTGTGGCTCATACTTATCGGGATTGGACGGCTGCTCAACCGCTACAGTCTGCTGCAGTCGCACAATGGTGTTGTGTTTGGCGCTGGCTACACCGATGTTAACGCGCGGATTCCATTATATACAATCGAAGCTATTCTTTTCTTCGCTGCTGCCGTCGTGCTTATTGTTAATGCCTTTACCCGCAAGTGGAAACTGCTGCTCTATATCGGCGCGTTCTGGCTAATCTTATCCTTTGTTGGTCCCGGCTATCCGGCGCTGATTCAACGTTTCACGGTGGAGCCAAATGAATTTGTCGTAGAACGGCCCTACATTGAACAAAACATCCGTTATACCCGCTATGCTTATGGACTGGATCAAATTGAGGAACAGGAATATCCTACCGAGGGCAGTCTTGCTTTGGAAGATTTGAGCGATCACGCCGATGTGATCGGCAACATGCGGTTGTGGGATTATCGCCCGTTGCTGCGTACCTTTGGACAACTGCAGGAGATCCGTCTCTACTATACCTTCAACGGTGTGGACATTGACCGTTATTCCCTGGACGGCCAACCGCGTGAGGTCATGCTTTCCGCTCGTGAGCTGGAGGTCAATCAACTCGCCGAGCAGGCTAAGACGTGGGTCAACGAACATATTATTTTCACCCACGGCTATGGGGTAACGATGAGTCCGGTCAACGAAGTTTCAAAGGAAGGGTTGCCCAGCTTGATCGTGAAAGATATCCCCCCTATTACGGACTATCCTGAACTGATAATCACACGCCCCCAAATCTACTTCGGCGAATCTACGTGGCAGTATGTCGTGATCAATACCACTGAGCAAGAATTCGACTATCCTCAAGGAGATGCTAACGCTTACACCCGTTATGAAGGCCCCGATGGCGTGCGATTGGGTGGACTCCTGCGGCGCATTCTGCTGGCGACGCGCTTTGGCAGCACCCAAATGCTGTTCTCGCCCGCTCTGAACCGTGACAGCCGTATTCTCTTTCACCGCACCATCCAGAATCGCGCTCAAACGATTGCCCCGATGTTGTGGTATGATCCCGATACTTATCCCGTGATTGTTGACGGGCACATCGTATGGCTGTTGGATGCCTATACCTGGACCGGCGATTTTCCTTATTCTGAACCATTGCACGCGCAAAATGCACCCAATGTGAACTATATCCGTAACAGTGTTAAGATCACGGTGGATGCCTATACGGGTGAGATTACTTATTATCTCCTCGACCCCGACGATCCTATCGCGGCTACTTACCGGCGTATTTTCCCGGAGCTATTCAAGCCGATCACCGAGATGCCGGTTACATTGCGCGAACATTGGCGCTATCCCGAAACGCTCTTTCTCTACCAATCGCAGCTCTATGCTACCTACCACATGCGCGATCCGCAGGTCTTCTATAACCGCGAGGACTTATGGGACATCCCGCAAGAGTTGGTAGAGACGGAACAGCAGGTGATGGAGCCGTACTACGTCCTGATGCGTATACCTGGCTCTGAGGATATAGAATTTGTTCTCATTCGCCCCTATGTTCCCAAAGAGAAACAGAATATGGTGGCCTGGCTCTACGCCGATTGCGATGGCGAGGACTATGGGAGGTTAGGTATCGTCAAATTGAGCAAAGACCGCCTGGTCTACGGCCCGTTGCAAGTCGAGGCGCGCGCCGACCAGGACCCCATCATCTCACAGCAGCTCTCATTGTGGAACCAGCGCGGCTCGCGGGTGTTGCGCGGCAATTTGCTCGTCATTCCCATCCAGGGCACCTTCCTTTATATTGAGCCGCTTTACCTTGAAGCAGAATCGGGGCAACTGCCAGAGCTTAAACGCATCATCGTTTCCTATGATGATCGCGTAGCGATGGCGCCTACCCTGGAAGAAGCCTTGCTCCAGGTCTTAAGCAGTGACACATCTACTTTACCCGCCGATATTTCTGGTGATATTACGCCGGATGGCACGCTTTCCGAACTCGCGCAGCAGGCGTGGGACCACTACCAGGCTGCGCAAGCATGTCTCGCTGCCGGGGATTGGGCCTGCTATGGCGAAGAGCAGCATGCACTGGAAGACATCTTGCGGGCGATGGTTGACGCGAGGGAATAACGCCTTTAGCCACAGATTCACGCAGGTGAACACTGATTTTCGTTTTATGCTTATCTGCGTCCATCTGCGTTTATCTGCGGTTAAAAGTATACGTACTATAACTGAATATCTATGAAAAATTATGCGCGTATCATACTAAAACCGAAACGTGAAGCCTCCGTGCTGCGTCGCCACCCGTGGATTTTTTCTGGGGGGATTGTGCGTGTGGAGGGAAAGCCGGAGACGGGTGCTCTGGTTGTCGTTCATAGTGCGGGCGGTGAGTTTCTCGCGTGGGGACATTACAGCCCCCACTCGCAGATCCGCGCGCGGCTAGTATCATGGGACGCTGACGAGACCCCTGATACTCCTACCTTCTGGCGTGGCCGGATCCAACGGGCTATCGCTGGCCGCGTCCCCATTCTCTCCCCCACGATTAACGCCTGCCGCCTCGTTCACGCCGAATCTGATGGCATCCCCGGCCTCATCGTAGACCGGTATGCCGGGACGGTGGTGGTGCAGTATCTGACGGCAGGTACCGAAGCCCGGCGCGAGTTATTCACCGATCTGCTGTGGGAGCTTCTGTCCCCACGCAGCCTTTATGAGCGCAGCGATGCCGATGTGCGTCAAAAAGAGGGACTCGCGTCCCGTGTGGGATTGTTACGTGGCGTGGAGCCGCCCGGCAGTGTGGAAATCATAGAAAATGGATTGTATTTCGGCATTGACGTGCGGCAGGGGCACAAGAGCGGTTTCTACCTGGACCAGCGCGAGAACCGCCAACGGCTGCGGGATCTGGTCGCCGGTATGGCATGCACCGGGCCGTCGCCTGACCTCCTCAACGCCTTCGCCTATACTGGCGGCTTTGCCGTCTATGGGCTGGCGGGGGGTGTGGTTTCGGTCGTCAATGTAGATACTTCCGCCGACGTGCTGCGCCAGGGTCGTGAGAACTTGGCCCGCAATGGCTTTGAAACCGCTTCAGTTGAGGACATTGTGGGTGATGCCTTTGCCGTGCTGCGTGATCTGCGCCAGGCCGGGCGGCAGTTTGACGTCATCGTGTTGGACCCACCCAAATTCGCGTTCACGCAGCGCGACGTGCAAAAGGCCGCGCGTGGCTATAAGGACATCAATATGCAAGCCCTTCATCTCCTGCGCCCCGGCGGCTTGCTTCTCACCTTCTCCTGTTCCGGCGCGATCTCCGCCGATCTCTTTCAAAAGATCCTCTTCGGGGCAGCACTAGATGCCGGTGTGGAGGCTCGTATCATCGGTACTCTTACCCAGGGCCGCGACCATCCTGTCGCGCTGACCTTCCCGGAAGGCGCGTATTTGAAGGGGCTGGTGGTGGAGAGAGCGTATCACGGATAGGCGAAAGACTCCCCTGGAATAGGTGTATTTCAGTTAAGTTAGGGAGGATGTAAAACGTAAAAACGCTTACGTTTTATAAGCCTATGCTCCAATTGAGATAAAACACACCCAAATCATGTTGTGTGGATTTCACGATCCACTGTGGATTTCTAATCCACTGTGGATTTCACAATCCACTTAGAGCAAAAGGACAAGGGTGAGTTTCTTTTCACTTGTAAAAAGCCCCGAATGGGTATACATTTACAGTATAGCAAGCCCAGGGTTAAAGCCACAGCACTAAAAGCGTAAGGTCCTGCTGGACTGGTGCCGGTGAGATAGGGACAATTCTAGTCAATGCCTATGTGTTGTTTTGGAAGGAGTAATATAGTATGAACATTTCTTCCTATACTTATATCGCACGTGATGTAACGATGCATGGTGGTGAGCTAACTGTATGTGGAAGTGCAGTCACCGTGCGGACCATTGTAGAACGCACCCAATTGGGAGAAACGCCAGAACAGATTGTCGAGGCTTACCCGGTATTAATGCTGGTGCAGGTGCATGCGGCCCTGGGGTACTACTATGACCACACCGAAGAAATTTATCACTATATCCGCGAAAATCGGGAGGCGTTATGGTAAATAGGGCCGAGCGCCTCTTCATAGCGCTGTACATGGATGCCGATGTTCATAGTAAGTTAGCTGCGCAAGTCCGTGCGCGCGGATTTGATGCTATCTCAGCCTATGAGCTTAATAATACAACTCTTGATGATGCAGAACAATTATCGTATGCAGCAAGTCAAAAGAGAGCTATTTTAACGTGCAATGCTCGACATTTTGCCCCTCTATTAAAATCGCTTTTAAGTAGGTATTTTTTGATTTCGAGCGTAGCTCGAAATCAAAAAATACCTACTTTTCCGGCGGCTTTAGCCGCACAATCCGGCGCAAAGTGTAACTTTTGAAGTAGATACGTTACCCTATAAAAAGTGTCCGGTAGCTAGAACAAATACCATTGGGAGAAATGTTGTGGCGTGTGCTGTATATGCTAGATCAGGTAAGTGCAGAGGAATTAGAAAACTGTTATCGTAATCTGGCTGAGTTTGCAGAAAAGTAAATGTGCGTGCGTTTCACATTTATAAACGAATAGGTAAAACATAATGCGTAAAACGAAAGCTCATACTTTATGTTTTACGCATTACGTTTCATAATAATTACATCCTAATTTTAGTATAGATGCACTATCAACCAGAAGGGAGATTCAAGATGGAAACGCAGAAAAATCTGTTATTGGTGTTAGGGGAATGGTGGGAGGCGCGCGCCGCGTGCCGGTATCGAATGAAACCGTACCTACCACGCCGCGCCGTTGGACTGCCCTGCGCTGGCTAGGGAAGCACCTGATGCCTAACCTGGGATCGGTGTTGCTGGTGTTGGTGTTGCTCTCCGTCTTCCCCGGCCTGGCCGCACCGAACCAGGCACCCAGTGCAACGTCGGTGTCTACGATTCCATATCAGGGCCGTTTGGCGGATGCCAGCGGCAATCCCATCACGAGCAAGCAGAATATGGAATTCCGCATCTATGATTCCCCCAAGTTTTAACCGTTGACAAACACTGACTACGCAGATTAAAAAGAGAATTATCCGTGTTCATCTGTGTTCATCTGAGGTTAAATGATTTAAGGAGATTATATTATGGAGGCTTATAAAGCAGAGACGGTGGTAAAACAAAGTGGAACACCGGTGTTAGAATATCTTCCCTTCCAAGTCGGCGGTGGTTAATTTCTCAGATTGCGCGGTTTGCCCACGTTAAAGTGATGCTATGCTGACTAAAATTATGATGAATTTTGATGAGGAGGTACAAAATGACGCAGACAGTGACAACAGATGTTTTTACTATTCAAAGAAGTGAGTTAGCGGTTTTGTTACGTGAAATCGTGCGCGAAGTAGTCCGTGAGGAACTTCAGCGTTTTGCAGCGCAAGAAACTGAATGGGAGATAGAGGAAAATTCTATCATGTGGGAAGATTTGACTGCTTTACAAGCTGAAGGCCGCGCTGGCTCCCCTAAACTACTCTCGCACGCCGAGGTTTTTGGAAAATGAGCTATCAGGTAGTTTATACTGCGCGCTTTCAGAAGCGATATCAGGCTTTTCAGAGTATGCAGCCGCGGATAGAGAAAGTGGTTATGCAAATTCTATCCGATCCGTATACACGTACTGAGCGGCTCGCGCATAAAAGTGGGTTTAACCTCAAAGGTTGCCGGAGCGTGCGCATCGGGCGTAATTTCCGTATCATTTTTGTCATTTGCGCTGAATGTCGGCAAGAACCGGCGTGCGAATTTTGTTTTTGTGAAGATCTGGCAAATGACACGGTAGTTTTTCTCACCGTCGGCCCACACGAACAAGCTTATGTGATGCGTTAAAGTTGAGCCTGAATTAACCAGCATCATTCGTTCCTTTCCCTAATTCGATGAAAGCACAACAGCAAATTGTAGAAAGGAACGAATAGGTTGGGTGGTGAAGCGGCTGGCGTTGGTATTGGTCCCGAATTAACAAGCATGATTCGTTGCTTTCCCTAATTTGATGCAAAGACAACAACGAATTGCAGAAAGGAACGAATAGGTTGGGTGATGCAGAGGCTGGCGTTAGCGTTGGGACCGAATTAACAGGCATTATTCGATCCCTTCCCTACTTCGTTGTTGTGAATCTTGCTGTACAATATTTTATTTTTCAGTATAAGGAGGTCTTGAAATAACAGAGCGCAAGAGTTTGTTGAGTTATGTAGGTGAGGCGATTGACTGCTATCGGGCGGAACAACAGGCCGTCAATATACAACCAGAGCGTAGCCGGACAGTGGGATGGCTGCGCTGGCTAGGGAGGCATCTGATGCCCAACATGGGATCGGTGCTGCTGGTGTTGGTGTTGCTCTCCGTCTTCCCCGGTCTGGCCGCGCCGAACCAGGCGCCCAGTGCCACGTCGGTGTCCACGATTCCGTACCAGGGCCGGTTGGCCGATGCCAGTGGTAATCCGATCACGAGCAAGCAGAACATGGAATTCCGCATCTATGATTCCCCCAAGTTTTGACCGTTGACAAACACTGACTAGGTAGATTAAAAAGAGAATTATCCGCGCTCATCTGCGTGCATCTGCGATTAAATGATTTTAAGGAGATTATATTATGGAAGCTTATAACCTTGTTTTTGGCCAAATAGAGCGTGGTTCTATTCTTACGCCCAAATAGAAGGCCATTCTAATCGTGTCTTATAGCCTTATGCCTC
>JAFGFI010000212.1 GCA_016931185.1 Anaerolineae bacterium | reverse complement strand
ATACACTTACTTGTATCATATTACCATTAGTAACCCATTAACTTTTCATTAGAACCGTTTCACATGCTCACTTTACTAAACGGTTACCTCAACTCAACACCTACACCACACCTAACAGCCGCCCTAGCCACGGTTTGCGCAGCTCAATAGCCCGCTCCGGGCAGAACTCGTGACAGCAATAACAGCGGATGCACTTCGACAAATCCATCCGCGCGCGCTTGTCCACAATCATGATAGCTTGCTCCGGACAGTTGCGGACGCAAATTCCACACGCGACACATTTCTCAGTTGCATAGGGGGCAGCCACAATCTGGTGGCGCACAACATCTCCCAGAAGGTTAAATATCCCACGGCTCGACGTACCGGTTGCCGCCGCGCGAAAGCCTTGAATAGCAAAAGCATCCAGAGTCTCGCCGACCACGGACACATCCGCAATCTTCCCTGTGGTCAATCCCCGGTCAATCGCGGCCTGGAGCGGGTAGATACTGCGCACATCCAATCCTACTAACGTCGCGGCGACCACGTCCAGTGCGACCGCGTCGGCGCTCGCCAACAACGCACCCACCCGAAACGGGTCGCCAGCCGAAGGGCCTTGCCCATCCATCGCCACAATGCCGTCCATCACCGTCAACGCGGGCCGGATTAGCGTCAGAATGTCAATTAACATCTCGCCAAAACGCGCCGGTTCCGGGAACTTGGAGTGATAGCCTATCTTCACCGTACCCGGAATGACACCAAAGAGGATCTTTGTCGCCCCCGTGAATTGCATAAAACCATGTGTTTTCAGTTTGGGTAACGCGATCACCACGTCCGCGTTCGTGACATAGGTTCCTACCTCCAAGCCCTTGACTATTTTTCCCTCCGGATGTGCCAGGTGCGTCTGCCCAAAGTCCCAATTTAACTCCGCGCCGGTCTCCTCCGCCACCTGGGTCACACCAGATTTATCGTAGGCTCCGCGCACCCAGCCGCGCGTAAACGGCCCGCCGGGACTGTCACCGATCACAGCATGTCCTCCTGCCTCCTGTACCAGCGTGACCAATGCCTTAATCACTGCCGGGTGTGTGCAGATCGCCTCATCTGGGGCCGAAGCACGCAGCAAATTCACCTTAAGCAACACCCGCTGCCCCGGCTGGACGTATTTCTCGATCCCCCCTACCCAATCCACCGCCTGCCGCACCGCCCCGGCTACCGCCCTTTCGTCATAGGTTGTACATTTGATAAGTGATACCGTCGACGTCATATTTCTACCTCGTAAAAATGGAATCAACGAATTTAATGGATACAACTAAAATTCAATCAATCCGTTGTGAAAGATCTTCATTGTAAAACACGTTGCAATACCTGTGCCAATTGCGCCACGTCAGGGGGCTTAAGTAACCAGCCGGCTAACCCCTGCGATCGTAAGCCCTGGAGATCATCCTCCACTGGATGCCCACTCAAGATCACGACAGGTATGCTTAACCCCTGCTGACGCATAGCGTGAAATAACGCTTGCCCCCCCATTTCAGGCATCACCATATCGCTAAGCACAACAGCAATTTCGCCCGCGTGTGCTCCGAGAAGTGCAAGGGCGGTGTGACCATTGGCAGCCTCCAAAACACGGTAGTTCAGAGTGGATAACATTTCCACTAAGGCTGCCCGTACAACCGGGTTATCTTCGACCACCAGCAACGTTTCTTCATGTCCTTGGGGAAGAGCCTCTGATGGTGGCGGCTCCAGTTCCGGCGAAAGTGACACCATTGCCGGGAAATACAGACTGAAGGTGGTGCCATGCCCAACTTCGGAAACCACATCCAGGTCGCCATCGTGTTGTTTTACAATACCATACACCTGGGCCAGTCCCAGCCCTGTCCCCAGTGGCCCTTTGGTCGTGAAGAATGGCTCGAAAACATGGGGCAAGTTCTCCGGTGTGATGCCGCTGCCGGTGTCCGTCACCGTCAATTGAATCCAACTCCCGCGCTGCATCCCGACCAGGGGTGCGTGTGTATCCTTTTCGAAGTGGAGGCTCTGCAACGCAAAGCGCAGTTCACCGCCCTTGGGCATAGCGTCCCGCGCGTTCACAGCCAAGTTCATAATGACTTGTTGGAGGCGCGTGGGGTCGGCTTGGATAACCAGTCTCTCAACTGGATGCACTAGGGAAAGTTTGATGTTCTCCGGCAGGGTGCGCTCCAGGAGTTGAATCTGTTCCTTCAAAAAGGGAAAAAAGTCCAATGGGCGTCGCTCAAATACCGCGCGCCGGCCGAAATCCAGGATTTGTTGAATCAGTGCGGCGGCGCGCTGCGTTTGGTCTATGATGATGCCCATGCGCTCTCGAAATTTAGGAGAGGGAACCGCGCTTCGCAGCTCCATCTGCGCGTACAGGGTGATAACAGCCAGGATGTTGTTGAAGTCGTGGGCGATGCCAGCCGCCAATTGCCCGATGGCGGCCAGTTGTTCCTGTTGCTGGACGCGCCGGTCGAACTCACGCTGGCGGGTCACATCCCGGAGTACGAGTACCCATCCGCCGGGCGCCGGCCCGACCTCCAACGGTCGAGCGATGGCCTCGAAAACCTTACCACCGGTGATCAGTTCATGCCATAGTCCCTTGGGTGGCGATGTCAATAACTCAGCCAGTGAATGGTCCCCCAAGTGAGTAAGGATATCCCCTACTTGGGCGCCGGCCAGGGTAACCAGATCCCTGGCGGCTATTGGATTGGACAGAATCACGCCTCCCTGCGCATCCAGCAACAACACCCCCTCCGGTACGGTGTCCATAATCTGTTGCATCCGTTGCGCCTGCTCCTGGATTTGCACAAGTAATCGGGTACGTTCCGTCTCAGCCTGTTTGCGCTCGGTGATATCCACAAAGGAACTGATCACGCAGATTTCATTCTGGTAATGGATGAGACGGGACGATAACAACACCCAATACAACGTCCCATCGCCACGCTTGAATTGAACTTCAAAATTGCTGATAGCGCCTTGTCGTTGTAGCAGTTCGACAATCGTTTGCCGGTCGGCGATATCGGCAAAATAGTTCACCGTGTGGTCGCCTAAAAATTTGTCCGGATCCATGCGGCTAACCTGGGCCAAGGCCGGGTTCGCATATAATATCTCACCATCCGAGGGCCGCGAGATGAGCACGGGCACAACAATGGTCTCCAGGATCATCTGCGTGCGTTGCTGTTCCTCTCTGACCGCTTCCTCGCCCCGTTTGCGCTCTGTAATATCAGCCGCGATGCTCACATAAGCGTAAACACTTTCTGTTGCATCTCTCAGGGGAGCTAAAGAGACACCCATCCAAATCCTGGAGCCATCTTTGCATCTTCCTTCCAATTCTAGGCTCGTAAAAATTTCCCCCTGGGTGACACGCTCGCGCAGCGCGTTCAAATCTTGGTATTGCGCCTCGGTAAGGAATGGCACAAATTTTCCCAAGACTTCTTGAGCTGTCCAACCATATATCTTTTCCGCAGCGTTATTCCAAAGCAAAATATGACTATTCAGATCAAGCATAATAATAGCGAGGGGAGAATAATCAATCAAAGCCTGCAGCGTCTCGTTTGCCTGCCTGAGAGATTCCTCAGCCTGCTTGACTTCTACGACTTGCTGCTCAAGGCTCTCCAGGCTTTGCCGCAACTGTGCTGTCATACTGTTAAAGGCAGCAGCCAGAACCCCCACTTCGTCACGGCCGGCAACCTGTACTTGCTGCGCCAGGTCTCCAGCGCTGATGGCCTGGGCCGTCCTCGCCATAGCCTGAATAGGTTGGACAATCTGGCGCACAGTTACAAAACCCAGCATGCCAGATACCAGTAATGCCGCCATAATGATGCCCGCCGTGACAAGAATTGTAGTGACGGCCAGGGCCAGGGATTCAGCCACTGCTTGTTCGGCGATGATATTAAACTCCTGCGCACCGAAACGCACCGTGTCTACTGCCAGCACAACATTGGGACCGGTCAACCAAGCTACCCATGATTTAATTGACGGGGCCGGGTGCGTATCCTCAACTAATATGGGATTCACACTGGCTAAACCAGGCTGAATGCCATCCTGGTCGGGCACGGGAAAGGTAACGCCCCGCAACACCACCGAAGGATTGCGATGCGCCACTACCTGTCCTTCCGCATTGACAATATAGACGCTTTGGCCCGGACTGAGCCTGACATCCCCAATGATATTCCAGATTTTCTTGATACGTATCTCAGCAACGAGCACACCGTCCATTTGCCCGGTGCGTAGGTCAGATAAAGGCACAGCGATGATTATAAGCGGCTCGCCAGTAAGCTCGTCAAACCGAACCGGACTGTAGTAAGCCTGATCGGTCGTTTGCAGAGCAATAAACTCGGCAGCTTGGGATCGGTCGCGCAGAGTAGTGACAACATTGCGGCGTGAGATGTGAATCTGCTCTTGTCCCCGGTTATCGAGCAAAACCAGCTCTTCAAAAATGTCCCGGTATGCCAGCAATTCAGATAAAACATTGAATTGTTTGTCCCGATTCAACTTAGATAACCCCTGCATCTGACTGGTGAGACGTAATTCGTTTTCCAGTTCTTCAAAAAAGGCCATCACCTGGGTGGCAACCCGCCGCGCCACCTCGCGCTGCAAGTCCAGCGACTGTCGTCGTTGCATAATAAAACTTTGCCGAGCCAGAACGACTCCGACCAATAACAAGGGGCTGATGGCCAGGCTGATAAAAGCCAGGGTTAATCGTGTGCGAATGCTACTGTGCATAGTTTACCCCTTTCTACGCCAGACCCGTCGGATTTCAAAAAGCTGGCAGGTCTTGGCACTAGAATTTTAACGAATGATTTTCTGGGCATGGTGAAGGATCTCCTCCGGGATATCGAGGTCAATCGCTTCGGCTGTTCTCAAGTTGATCGTTAGGAGAGACTCCGCTGTCTCTACCGGCAAGTCACCCGGTTTGATTCCATCGAAAATCTTGTCCACCAACACGGCGGCTTGCTTGCCAGTTTGAGTCAGGTCAGTTGAATAATTGAATAGCATCTTGTCTTGCGCCAGACTATTGCTCGCTCCTGCGGGAATACAAAGTTCAACGGCCAATTTTAGTGCTTCATCTAGGCTTGCGTTCAAGCTCGGCGAAATTGTGAAAAGGATAGCCGCATCTTTCGGCAGAGCCTTGATAGCGGCCAGTTCCTCATCGCGGTCGCTGACCTCATCAAGTATAAGTTCGATCCCTAGTTGAACCGCCACATCAGGGAGAGATTTTATGGACATCAGGGCGGCCCGATCCGCGGGATGGTAAGGGATGTAGACCTGCCTGGCATCCGGCACGATTTTGAGCAGCCATTCCAGGGCTTTCGGGTTGGTACTGACGACTTGAATGCCGGTTATGTTGCTGCCAGGGTGACTGATATTTGCTACCAGCTCATTCTCAACCGGATTCATAGCCGGGGCAAAGACTACAGGCATATTCGTGTCCTCAACGGCTTTCTTGACCGCTACGGTAGGGGTTTGGCCCAGCGTTAAGAGCAGATTTGCCTTCTGGCCCATCAAGTACTCGATTTCGGCCTCATTCTCCTGCACATCTGTTCCTAGTTCGCCACGGTAGATATAGGTGATATTTTCTCCTTCTACATAACCCAACTCGGTCATTTTAGCTTTGAAACCATCCAAAACTGTATCCAAACGAGGCTCACTGGCCACGCCGATAATGTAGGTTTTAGGTTTAGGTGCGCCGCTACAGGCTGCCAATAACAAGCCGGTTATAACAAGCAAACTAACAAATTGGAGTCGCGATCTGTGTTGCATGATATTTTCCTTTCACTTCCCTATCCTGCGCCAACCGCACACGAATATCATCTTCTACATACATCCACGCAGGGCGTTCCAAGACAGAGAGCAATTTCTCCAAAGGGAGTTGCTAAAATTTTTCGTTGAGCCTCTGTCGCACTTGCGTTACCGTAAGAGATGCGCGCGATAAACTACGGGGCTCGTTTTGATCTTTAAGCGTTTCTAAAATTGACATTCTAATGTCCTCCTTAAACATACCACAACGAATGTAGAAACCAACGAATCAACACCAATATGGGAACTGACCAAAACATCTCAGAAATCCACCAAAGTTTAGAACGATAATATTATCAGGCAGTATTGCTGTGCGAAAGCAAACCAAGTAGAGATAGTTTGAAATTCAACCGTTGCTGTACCGCTCCCACTCTTGTAAGCCTTAAGAGTAAATGTATGAGTACCGGGGGACACAGTAAATATATATGCTTGGGCTACAGTACCACGCCCATATGGGATCATCCTCCCGTAAAATAAGGGCACTTTCATCCAAATTAAATCCTCTAACTTCAATGAACTGCTAAGAAACATCCCCGGTTTCTTACTGAAAGCAGCCGCCTGCTGTGTAAGGCGACTGGGGTTGCTCAAAAGAAGCATCTGATGCATGCACAATGGGTTCTGTACGTATATTAACTGAGTGTATTAAAAATTCAACGGAATCTAACACTATCAACAGCTTTTCCCTATTTCGTGACATTGACATATTGACCCTCCTTATAAAAGCTCCTTTCTTAACAAAATGATCACCTCATACCACTCTAACGCTCTTTCAGAAAGGACTTTGTGCTGTTAGCCCTCAAACTTCAGCCCATAGTCTCTTTGGGATTATGGATAACATATCCCTCCTGCCGCGTGATTTCCACAATAGGACTTGTAACCGTGTCCACGGTGCTACCTTCGTATTAACGGCGCCCTACAGCAATCAGGGCGATCCGGCTATCCACACGCGCCGCCACCCGCCAGAGCAGCAACACATCCTCCCGTTTAGGTTGACCATCGAATTGTTCTGGAACGATCAATACATCAATATCACTCCATAGATGAGGTTGATTGCGAGCATAAGAACCAAATAACACCCCGTATTGCACCGCGACGTTCACTCAAGACTCGCAAGTAGCGTTGGATGGATTGGATAATTGTTGTATCAATCATTGCGTAAATAATCAATCTTTTAAAATCTCAATAAGCATAATTTAGAATTTTTGCATCAGCCGTGAGTAAAGGACACGCATACGCGCGTGCAGTTGCCACAATCATCTGATCTGCAGGATCGCGATGAAATGCCCCTGGCAATTTTGTAGATGCAACGGCAATTTCTGGTGTCAATTCTAATAAATACACCCCAGGATAAGCTAATGCCTGTGCAATCCAATCTTGCACTGTATAGGTTAAGGTCAACCTTCCCACTTCAACCAACTTGGCAACTTCCCAGCATGAGATCACACTGACACCCAAACCATCAGATAGATGTTGATGAATTAATTCTAGTTGGCTGTTTGTTAAGTGTGTACTCCCATCCACCCACCAAACCCATATATGTGTGTCCAAGACAATCACTGCAATATCTCCCAATCAGATTCTGCCACTGGGGCAAAGGGATCATCGTAGCGAAGCACAGTGCCACGCAAAGGATACGCTTCCACAACAGACGGTTGAGGCAGTTTAGATACGCGTGTGACAATGACCTCAACACAATCGCCGACTTGGAAGGGAAGATGTTCTAACACCAGTGTTCCACTTTGTTTTACCACCGCCTCTGCTTTATACCATATTTTTGGCCAAATAGAGGCCAATTCTATTCAGCAGAGGCGAATAGAAGGCAAATCTATTCGTCGTAAGGGGTTGAAAGGT